>JBBWZU010000478.1:0-3818 GCA_039649225.1 Hyphomicrobiales bacterium
TTGTTCGCGATGGCGACGTAGTTCGCAAAAGAAAACGCCGGCACGACGCGAAAGTTCTCGACCGTCCAGAAGCCGAGAATGATCAGGAAGATCAGCGGGGCGAGGAAAAAGACGATCGAATAGCCGATCGGCAGCGCGAGCGTGAGAGCCTTGAGCGGGCTGTGATTGGCCCGGCCGTGAATTCTGATCTCGGTCTCGACGTCCGGGACGGTTGCGGCGGCTTCGCTCAAGTCAGCCTCCGAGCCTGGCGTAGGTCTTGGCGCCGGGCATGTTTTCCGCGCTCGGAACGACGCTCGGCCCGAGCATGATCGAATCCTCGGGCGACCAATAAAGGTCGAGCACCGTGCCCAGACGGATCGGGGCCTGAGAAAACGGATCGGTGACGATCACGCGCATTTCCGAGCCGTCGGGCAGCCGCACGAAATATGTCACCTGCGTTCCGTTGAAATCCGAGTCGGTGAGGATGCCGCTCACGTGGTTCTCATGCGGCACGCCGTTCGGCTGCCGGCGCACTTTCGCGGCCTGAATGACCAGCGTCACCGTCGATCGCGGCGTCGGCCACGACCCGCGCGTGACGGTTTCGTTCGACAGCAGGGCGTGGAACCGTCCGGCCGGGCACTCGAGCGTCGCGATGTCGCCGCGCACCTCCTGCACTTTGCCGTCGATGATGTTGTTGGTCCCGACGAATTGAGCCGTGAACCGGGTCTTGGGCGCGAGGCAAAGCTGCTTGGGACTCCCGATCTGGTCGATATGACCCTTGTCCATGACGACGATGCGGTCCGCCATCGAGAAGGCTTCGCTCTGGTTATGCGTGACGTAGATGAACGAGATGCCGAGCCGCTGCTGCAGGCGCTTCATCTCGCCCTGCATGCGCACGCGCAGATGCGGATCGAGCGCACTCAAAGGCTCGTCGAGCAGCAACAGATCCGGCTCGGTGACAAGCGCGCGCGCAATCGCGACGCGCTGACGCTGGCCGCCGGAGAGCTTGGTCACGCGCCGGTCGAGAAAGTCGGTGAGCTGCACCATTTCGGCGATCGTGGCGACCTTGTTCTGAATGGTCTGCGGATCGAGCTTCTGGAACGTCAAGCCGAACTCGATGTTGCGCCGGACATTGAGGTGCGGGAACAACGCATAGTTCTGCCACACCAGGCGCGTGCCACGCTTGTGCACCGGCAATGCGTCGAGGTCGCGGCCGCGCGAGCGGATGGTGCCGCTGTCGGGCGTCTCAAGCCCCGCGATGATGCGCAGCAGCGTGGTCTTGCCGCACCCGCTCGGCCCCAAGATCGCGACGAACTCGCCGCGATCGACCGTGAGGCTCACATCATCGAGGGCCTGGTAGGGCCCGAAGCGCTTGCTGACTGCCCGCAACTCGAGATCGGACGCGCCCGGCGCCTCGGGGACCGAGCTTGCGTGCGACCGATCCGTCCTGGAAAACCAAAGCACCGTGCCCTCGTGTCCCGACGACGGAGGAATCGCGGCGCGCCCATGCGCCGCAATTCGGGCTCAAGAAGCGGACTTGAACTCGTTGAAGATCGCCTGCCACGCCGCTTCCGGCTGCTGCGTTGGCAAGCCGCGCGGGTAGGACCGCTCGGTGAATGAATCGACCAGCGTCTTGCCCGGATTGGCCGGGTCAGGGACGTATTTCATCAGCTTTTTCTGCTCGGCATCCCAGTGATCCACGATCTTCATATTCGGTGCGCGCGCCTTGAAGCCCTTGGTGTAGACAAGCTTGGACTGGACCTTGGCGGTGCTCATGTAGTCGATCCACTTGAGCGCCAGTTCCTTGTTCTTGCTGTCGGCGCACAGACAGGCCGCTTCGGTCCAGCGAATGCTGCCTTCCTTCGGTACCGTGGACTTGAAATTATCATAACCGGCCACCGTCATCTCGATGTCCATGTCGCCATAGGGCGTGATGATGGCGTCCTCATTGACGAGCGCGCTGACCAAACCCTGGTTCTGCGGCGAGAACGACACGATTTGCGGGCGCAGCTTGAACAGCCACTCCTTTACCTTCGCGAGCTGGTCGGCGCTGATGTCGTAAGGGCGGGGATTGTTCGGCATCACGGCCAGACTGGCATTGCTCATGTTGGGCAAGTACCAGTCGAACATCACGGTCTTGCCCTTGAATTTCGGCAGGAACAGATTGCTCCAGCTGCTCGCCTCCTCGTCGCTGACGTGCTTGGTGTTGTACGAAATGCCGTAGAAGCTGTAGCGCGTGGCCACGCCCCAGATCTTGCCGTCGGGCGCCTCGAGCGGCGCAAAGCTCTGATAGGCCGGATGGAAATCCTGGATCGCCGGGAAGGCAGCTTTGCTCAGCGGCACGACCGCGTTCTGCGCGACGAACTTCTGCACGTATTCGGCGTCGCTGATGATGGCGTCGAAGGTCCCTTTCGGCGTCTGCGCGTAGAACTGCAGCATCTGCTCGCCGCCGATATAGTTCTTGAATTCCACCTTGACCTTGTTGGTTTCCTCGAACTCTCCGACCACGGGTTTCTCGTCGTAACCCGGCCACGCGAGAACGCGCAGAGGAGCCTGAGCCGAAGCCTTGCGGATGGTCAGATTGGTCCACGACACGGCGCCTGCCGCGGTGGCTGCGGCGACGAATGCGCGGCGTGATACAGCGGACTTCGATTTCGCCGTGTCGGACTTATCCCTCGTCCCCATGGGTGCTTGCTCCTGTGTTGCTCGAAAGAGCGTGACAAAGCGCGCGTCGGTTCCCGGCGTGGCCGACCAAGAGGAATGTTTGCAAGCGATGTGCCAAACTGGCGTGACCCTCCGGCTCAGCCCAACCTTTATGCGGCTCCAGGCTGCCGTTTCTTTGGGCAGCGAATGTCAAAGCTTCGGATAGGAGGCTTGATCGAAGAAGTTTTCACCCGGCGTGTAGGCGTTTTCCGGCGCGATCGGCCCGTGCGGCTCGGGCTCCATGTCGGCATCGAAGGTGAGCTCGATCTGCACGCCGCTCGGGTCGTAGACGAACAACTGCCACAGGCTGGTGTTCGGAATGATGAATTCGCGCCAGGGCAGCTTGTATTTCATGAACCGCTTGCGAAATGCCTCGTGCCCGATCGCCAGCAGTGAAACGTGGTCGATCGTACCGGTCCCGTAGGGCGAGATGCCGGTCGGTCCCATTCCGGCGCCGCCGGCCCAGATATGGATGATCTGCTCGCCGATCGGCGTCGATACCGCCATCCAGGCGCCCGGATTTCCGAAGGCAGGCCGCGGCGCCTCCCGGAGCCCAAGAATTTCCTTATAGAATTTGAGGGTGAGCGGCAGATCATTGGATTTGACCAGCACGTGAAAAAGGCCGGTGACGGCGCAGATATCGCTCATGGGCATCTCCCGAAACGTCCGCGATCAACGCGTTATGAGAGAGGACACGAAGCAAGGTCCGCGCCACCCTACTCCAACGCGGCGACCGCCGCGGCAATCGCCCGCACGCCGGAATTGCGCTTGCGCACGCCGGGCAGGATCTCCCGCGCGGCGTTCAGGACCGCTTTTTCATCGATGAAGAGCGCCCGCCCATTCTCCACCACGACTTTGCCGTCGACGATGACGGTGTCGACCGAACCACCGCGCTCGCCGAACACCCATTGCTGCGCCGGATCGTTGAGCGGCACCCACCAGGGAGCCGACAGATCGTAGAGCACGAGATCCGCTTTCGCGCCCGGTACGATCCGCCCAAGCTCCGGTTCCAGCATCGCCTTCGCGCCTCCGGTCGTCGCCATGCCGATCGCGTCGTCGACCGTTACCCAGCGCCGCCGGTCGGGTTCGCCGGCGCGATGCAGGATCGCGACGAGCTGCATGGCGTCCTGGAGAAT
>JBBWZU010000509.1:0-10670 GCA_039649225.1 Hyphomicrobiales bacterium
GCCTGGCCGATCGACTGCAGCCCGAGGCAGACGCCGAACAGCGGAATGGTGGCCGAGGCCTTTTCGACGAGGTCGAGGCAGATGCCTGCCTCGTTCGGCGTGCAGGGGCCGGGCGAGAGCACGATCGCGTCCGGATCGGCCGCCATCACGTCGTGGGTCGTGATCTTGTCGTTGCGGTGCACGACGACGTCCGCCCCCAACTCGCCGAAGTAGTGGACGAGGTTGAAGGTGAAGCTGTCGTAATTGTCGATCAGGACAATCATTGTGCCTGGCTGTGGATTGTTGAGGATTTCGTTGACAGTACGCGGTCTTAAGGTGCCCCGGACAGGGGGTCAAGAAGGGGCGGATTTGGGCGAAAAGCAGCCCGCGTGCGCGCTGCGGGACAGCGGTCACACCAACGAACAGGACCACCCGGCCGCGCCGTGTTGCCAATAGTACGGCACATGTTTGGGCTGCACTCGCGACCTGAGGATTATCTCATGCAGGGCGTCGAACAGGCCGCTGTGCGCCACGAACAGCAGCGTCTGGTCCGGATGCCGCCCGAGCCATTGGCCGATGACGCGAACCGTCCGGGCACAGGTTTCGTGCCACTGCTCGGCGTCGGCCGGTAAATGCCGGACCAACCGCTCGTGCGGCTGAAGCCCGAATTGCGCTTTGACCTCGTTCACGACCAGGCCTTCGAAGGCGCCGAAATGCCGTTCCTTCAACGCGTCGTCCACGAGCAGCGGCTTGCCGAGATGTTCTGCGACAATCTCGGCGGTCTTGCGCGCGCGCATGAGAGGACTGGCGATGATAAGATCGACAGGACATCGCGCGAGCGCTTTTGCGGCATCTTGCGCCTGTGACAGCCCGAAATCATTTAGCGGGATATCCGTGTGGCCTTGAAAGCGTCCCTCGACGTTCCAATTCGTCTGGCCGTGGCGCAGGAAATAAAAACTGGTCTGCGGGATCGATAGCGCGATCGGTGGCGTGGTCATTTCGGTGGTCCAAGGTCGATCGGATCGTCCGGGATCGGGGTCAGCATATCCTGCAGGCGGCGGTTGATCTCGTCGGACGAAACCGGCGGGCCGGAGCCGCGGGTGCGGTCGGCGGCGTTCTCGCCGAGATGCGTCAGCTGCGGAAACAGCAGCACGGTCGCCAGCACCAGCCACTGCGCCAGCAGGAAGGGCGTGAGCGCGCGCACCAGCGCGCCGAGCGAGGCTTGGTAGCGCAGCGTGCCGCGCACCATCATCAGCGCATAACCGAACGGCGGCAGCAGAAAGCTGGTCTGCAGCGTGAGCAGCACCAGCACCGCGACCCAGCGTGCATCGGCGACGCGAATGAGCAGCGGCGGGATCACGATCGGCACGATCACGAAGATGATCTCGAACGCATCGAGCACGAAAGCCGAGAGCCCGATCGCGCCGAGCACGATAGCGGTGACGGTCAGATCGCCGCCCGGCAACGCCGTCACCCAGTCGGCCACCAGCCGGTCGGTGCCGAGCATGCGCAGCACCAGCGTGAGCGTGGTCGCGGCGATCAGCAGCGCGAACAGCGCGCCGGTCGTCGCCATCGCCTGTGCCAGCACTTCGCGTAGCGCGGGACCGCGCAGCCGTCCCGCGACAACGCCGCCGGCAAACAGCACGAAAGCCCCCATCGCGGCCGCCTCGACCGCATAGAACAGCCCGGCCGCAACGCCGCCGAGCAGCACCAGCAGGAACACGATCGCGACCAGAGCCAGGATCTTCTGCCCGCGCGAGGGCGGATCGTCCGGCATGGCGGTTGCGGGCAGGCGGCGCCCGACCAGCCAGGCGACGATCAGGCAGGCGGCGAGAAACAGGCCGGCGGGGCCAAGCGCGCCGTGGAAGACGTCCTGGGTGTTGATGACGCGATCGCTGCGCGCCGCAGTGGTGACGGCGATGGTGTGGGCCGAGAGCATCGCGTCGCCGAGCAGGATCAGCACCAGCGAGGGCGGGATCACGACACCGAGCGTCGAGGCGACCGCGACCAGCGCGGCGCGGGTCGGCTCCGGTACGCCTTGCGTTTCGAGGCGTGGCGCGACGACCCGGGACAGTCCGAGCACGCTGGCGCCGACCGAGCCGTTCATTGGCCCGAGCAGCGCGCCGAGCCCCATCGCGGAAGTCAGCTGCGCGGCCGGTCCGCGCGGCAGCAGCGCGACGCTGGAGCGATACAGCGCCTCGGCGACCGGCAGGCGATCGAGCAGCAGGCCCATCAGCACGTAGAGCGGCAGCGCCTGCAACAGGTCGTTCTCGAACAGGTTGACCAGCCGGCCGGGCAGGGCGGAGAGCAGCGCCAGCGGGATCGTGTTGGTGAGCACGCCGAACGCCGCGCCCGCGCTGGCAACGCCGATCAGCACGATCGCGGCGGGCAGGCCCGTCAGCACGATGCCGAGCCCGACGAGCAGAAGCAGCACGAGGCCGGCCTGCGGCATCAGGCGCTCCCGCGCGGGCGCGCGATATCGATGATCGCTTGGCAGAGGATCAGCCCGGCCAGCACCCAGACGGCGAACTTGATGAGGAAGTAGCCCGGATTGCTGGTGTCGGCGAATTTCTCCAGCACGGAGAGCGAGGAGAGAACCAGATTGGCGCCGCCGAGAATGACGAACAGCGCCCACGGCATCAGGCCGAGCAGCGCGCCGGCCCGCGCGAGCCGCGCGCGGGTGCGTTCGGAATACATACGCGCGACCGTGTCGGCGGCAAGATGCGTGTGGGCGCGCGTTGCCGCCGTGAAGGCCAACGCGACATAGAGCGCAAAGATCCATTGGCCAAGATCGTTCGCCTCGCGCGAATAGTTGCGCACGAGATCGCGCAGCGGCCATTGCAGGAACAGCAAGGCGACGACCGGCAGCAGCAGCCAGCGGCCGCCGGATAAAATCGCCGCGACAAGGCGATCAAGCCCGCCGATCAGGCGCGTCATTTGAAAAAGCCCGGCCATTCCCTTTGGATCGATGATCCGTCAGCGGCCGGGCGCTGTCCAGCGCGAAGGGCCCGGCGTCAGCCCTTGTGGATCGGGTCGATCCAGGGGACGTTCTCGGGCTTCTCGACCGGCTCGATATCGAGATTGACCACCACCGCCTCATTGTCCGAGCGCACCAGCACGCATTCGAGCGTCTCGTCGCTCGAGGCGTTGATCTCCTGATGCGGCACGTAAGGCGGCACGTAGATGAAATCGCCGGGACCGGCCTCGGCGACATATTCCAGATGCTCGCCCCAGCGCATCCGCGCCTTGCCGCGCAGCACGTAGATCACGCTTTCGAGCGGCCCGTGATGATGCGCGCCGGTCTTGGCATTGGCGTGGATCGAGACCGTGCCGGCCCAGATCTTCTGCGCGCCGACGCGGGCGAAATTGATCGCCGCCTTGCGGTCCATGCCGGGCGTTTGCGCGGTGTTGGCGTCGAGCGAATTGCCCGGGATCACCCGCACGCCGTCGTGCTTCCAGTCGTGATGCTCATGGTCGCCATGGACGTGCGCATGTCCGCCGTCGGAATTATGGTGGTGTTCCGTCATGGTGATGTTCTTTTCCTTTCGGCGCGTCAGCCTTCCGTCACGAAGCGGCGTGACGCGACCCTATACGCGACCCGACCCATGTGATGGAAACAAGATGGCGTGATCGCGCGAGATGCAATTCTCTCATAGCCAATGATCAACTCGATTGATGGTTCAATCGCGAATCGTTATTGCCCGCGCTTGGCCGCGTTCGCAAAGCGGCGCGCTTCCTCGGCCGCTCTGAACAGCGCCTTCGCCTTGTTGATGCATTCCTGCTGCTCGGACTGCGGGTTTGAATCCGCCACGATCCCGGCGCCGGCCTGCGCGTACATCACGCCGTCTTTCACCAGCGCGGTGCGCAGCACGATGCAGGTGTCCATCTCGCCGGCGGCCGAGAAGTATCCGACCGAGCCGGCATAGAGCCCGCGCTTTTCCCTCTCCAATTCGTCGATGATCTGCATCGCGCGCACCTTGGGGGCGCCCGACACCGTGCCGGCGGGAAAACCGGCCGCCAGCGCCGCGACGGCGTCGTGCTTGGGCGACAGTTTGCCCTCGACGTTCGACACGATGTGCATCACGTGGCTGTAGCGCTCGATGAAGAACTGATCGGTGACCTTCACGGACCCGATCTCGGCGACGCGCCCGACATCGTTGCGGCCAAGATCGAGCAGCATGAGGTGCTCGGCGCGCTCCTTCGGGTCGGCGAGCAGGCGGTCTTCGTAGTCCTTGTCCTCGTGCGGGGTGGCGCCGCGCGGCATCGTGCCGGCAATTGGCCGCACCGTGACGACGCCGTCGCGCAGGCGCACCAGGATTTCCGGGCTGGAGCCCGCGACCGCGAAGGCGCCGAAATCGAGGAAGAACAAGAACGGCGCCGGGTTCACGCGCCGCAGCGCGCGGTAGAGCGAGAACGGCGAGAGCGTAAAAGGCGCCTCGAAGCGTTGCGACAGCACGACCTGAAAGATGTCGCCGGCCGCAATGTACTCCTTCGCCCGCGCCACCATGGCGTGGAAATCCTCCGGTGCGGTATTCGAGGTCGGCGGAACGTTCAAAGGTCCGGCCGGATTTCCGACCGCTTCCTTGTCGAGTGGCCGGTCGAGTGCGTCGACAATGGCCGACAGCCGCTCCGACGCGCGCGTGAGCGCCACCGCCGCAGTGACTGACGGATCGGGCCGTACCGGCGTCACCACCAGGATCGAGTCCTTGACGGCGTCGAACACGATCACCACGGTCGGCCGCACCATGATGGCATCGGGAATGCCGATCGGGTCCGGATTGGGCGGGGCTAACTCCTCCATCAGCCGTACCATGTCGTAGCCGAGATAGCCGAACAGGCCGGCCGCCATCGGCGGCAGGCTCTCGGGCAGCACGATGCGGCTTTCGGCGATCAGCGCGCGCAGCGCATCGAGCGGCGGTTGCGGGCAGGGGGTGAAGGCATCGGGCTTGCCGCGCGCCGCGCGGTTCACCTCGGCGCGCGTGCCGTTGGTGCGCCAGATGAGATCCGGCTCGAGCCCGATCATCGAATAGCGTCCGCGCACCGCGCCGCCTTCGACCGACTCGAACAGGAAGCTGAGCGGCTTTCCGCCCGCGACCTTGAGAAACGTCGAGACCGGCGTTTCCAGGTCGGCCACCAGCGTGGTCCACACCACCTGCGGCTCGCCGCGCGCATAGCGCGCCGCGAAATCGTTCTCCGCAGGTTCGATCTGCATTGGGACGTTACTTTTAGTTCTGATCCGCGTCGACGTTGCCGCCCGACGAGACCTGACGCACCACGTTCAGATTGACGGTGGCGCCGAGATCCTTTTTCAGCTGCTGCACGTACTGGCCGATGAAGTCCTCGGTGATCCCGCGCTTCACGTTCTCGTCGATGCGCTTGCCGTCGGCCGAAGCCGTGTCGAGCGCCGGCACCGTGATGTCGGTGAGGCGGAACACGACCCATTCGCCCGGATTGCCTTCGGCGCTGCCGGGCTGGTCCTTCTCCAGCTGGAACACCGCCTGAGCGACGCGCGGCGGCACCGTCACGGTGTTGCCGGCACGCTTGATCCCGAACGAGGTCTGCACGGTCAGGCCGTCGGCAGTCGCAAGATCGTTGAGCGCGGCCCCGCCTTTGAGCTTCTCGACCAGTTCGGCGGCCTTTGCCTTGAGCTTCTCGGAGACCTGATCGTTGCGCCAGCTCTCCTCGACCTTGGCGCGGACCTCCTCGAGCGCCTGCTCGCGCGGCGGCGTCACCTTGAGCACCTCGTACCAGACGAAGCCGCCGCCCTGCAGCTGCACCGGCTCGTTCTCGACGCCGACTTCCGAACCGAACGCCGCCGTGATGACGTCGGCGCCGGGCGGCAGGCCGGCGACCGGACTGCCCGCCGGATCGAGCCCCTTGCGGTCGACCGCCTCGATGGTGGCGGCCGTCATGCCGAACTTCTGCGCCACCTCGGTGAGGCGCAAGCCACCGGCGCGCTCGTCCTCGATCTTGTCGCGGCGGGTGGAGAGCTCGCTCTTGGAGCGGTCGATCGCGATCTGCTGCTTGATCGCCGGCATCACCTCCTCGAACGGCTTGATGGTCGCCGGCTCGATCTTGATCACGTGGATCAGGACGGTCCCGAACGTGCCCTTCACGGCTGCGCTGGTTTCACCCTCCTTGAGGGCGAACGCCGCTTCGGCGACCGCCTTGTCGATGATGCCGGCCTTGGTCTCAAGGCCGAGCGCGATGTCTTTTTCGGTCAGGCCGCGTTCTTTCGCGAGCGCCTCGAACGACAGCTCAGCCCCGAGACGTTGCGCGGCGGCTTTCGCCTCGTCCTCATTGGGAAAGGAAATCTGCTGCAGGTCGCGCCGCTCGGGCGAGCCGAAGCGGCTCTGGTTGCGGTCGTAATACTGGCGCGCATCCGCCTCGCTGACATCTTGGGGCTTGATGACATCGGCCGGCGTCAGCGCCATCACGGCGAGGGAGCGGTATTCGGGCGCGCGGAACTGCGCCTTGTTGTCGGAAAAGTATTTCTCCAGCACCTCGGGCGCGGGCGGCGCGATATCGCCGGCCTTGGCGCGGTCGAGCGTGACATAGTCGATCGCGCGCTGCTCGTTTTCATAGCGATTGTAGGCGTCCGCATAGGTCTTCGGCAGCGTCAGGTCGCCGCCGATCGTCTCGGCGAGCTCGCGCCGCATGGTCAGCCGCTTCTGCTCGGCCGCATAGCGCGGCTCGTTGTAGCCGGCCTGGCGGATCATCGCCTCGAAGCGCGCGCGGTCGAACTGGCCGCCCGGCCCCTTGAAGTTGCTGTCGGCCATGATTTGCTTGGCGACCGCGGCGTCCGAGATATTCAGGCGCAGCTGGCGCGCGCGCTGATCGATGGCGGCCTCGGCGATGAGCTGGCCGATAAGCTGCTGGTCGAGATTAAGGAGGCGCGCTTGATCCGGCGTGATCGGACGCCCGATCTGCCGGCTGAGCTGCTGCAGGCGGTCATTGTAGGTCTGACGGAACTGGTCGATCGTGATCTCGGTCGAGCCGACCTTGGCAACCGTCGAGCGTCCGAAGCCGCGGAAGATGTCGCCGATGCCCCAGATCGCGAAGCTGACCGCGATCAGGCCGAGCACGACGCCCATGACAGCTCTTCCCAGCCAATTGCTGGAAGCCTTGCGCATACCGCGAAGCATTGAAGTCCTACATCAAGAGGTGGATGAAGCTGGCCGGCATAACCGCCGGTTCCCGCAAGGGCGCGCATCATAGGGATGACAGCCCTGCGCCGCAATAAGCGGCACCTGCGGCGTGTAGCGCCGCCTCGAGGGTTTGCCAAGCGCGCGGGCGCGCGGCATAGGGTTGGGAATACGCAGGAATTTCAAGGGTGGGGCGCGATTGATGACGACCAAACGCCGTCCGCTGGTGGCGGGCAATTGGAAGATGAACGGGCGCAGGGCCGCGGGGGCGGAACTGGCTAAAATTGTCGACGGCGCCGCAGGGCTGACCGGAGTCGACCTGATGGTCTGTCCGCCGTTCACGCTGCTGGCGCTGTTTGCCGAGCAGGCGAAAGGCTCGCGGCTCGCCATTGGCGCGCAGGATTGCCACGCGGAAACCTCAGGCGCCTTTACCGGAGATATCGCGGCCGAAATGATCGCCGATGCGGGCGCAAGCGCCGTGATCGTCGGGCACTCGGAGCGCCGCAGCGACCACCACGAGACCGACGCCGCCGTGCGCGCCAAGGCGCAGGCCGCCTGGCGCGCCGGCCTGACCGCGATTGTCTGCGTCGGCGAGACCAAGGACCAACGCGTGGCCGGCGAGGCGCTCGCCGTCGTCGGCACGCAGCTCGACGGCTCGATCCCGGACGGCGCGACGGCGCAGAACCTGGTGGTCGCCTATGAGCCGGTGTGGGCGATCGGCACCGGGCTGACGCCGACGCCAGGCGATGTCGCCGAGGTGCACGGCTTCATCCGCAGCCGCCTGACGGCGCGGTTCGGCGCGGCCGGCGAGAGCATGCGCATTCTTTATGGCGGCTCGGTCAAGCCGTCCAACGCGGCCGAGCTGATGGCGGTCGCGAATGTCGACGGCGCGCTGGTCGGCGGCGCGAGCCTGAAGGCGGATGATTTTCTGGGAATCACCGCCGCCTATCGCTGATGCTGCTGGCTGCTAACCCGCCGCGCGCTTCCACACGATGTCGTCGATCTCGTAAGGGATCGCGATCTTGCGCGCGGCCTTGAGCGGATCGACGCCGGCAAGTTGCGGCATGCGCAATCCGAACAGCGCGTGCAGTTCGCGATCGATGTCGAACGCGTTGAACGGCTTGTAGAGGAACGCAGCCGCGCCGCGATCGAGCGCCCATTTGCGCCGTTCCTCGTTGCGCTCGCCCGAGATCATGATCACCTTCAGGCCGGGATCGTGCTCGAGCAAATGCTCCAGCGTCTCGACGCCGGGAAGCCCGGGCATGTTGCAATCGAGGAAGACCGCGTCGAATTCGCCGCTCATGCACTGCTCAAGCGCGATCTGGCCGCTCCCGGCCTCGGTCACGTCGATGTTGAAGATGCTGTTGGCGAACACCTTCTTGACGATGCGGCGCACGGTCGCGGAATCATCGACCACCAGGATGTTGCTCGGGACCGCGATGCGGCAATAGGTCCTGAGCACCGACAGCACGTCCAGTGCCGTGAACGGCTTGGCCAGAAACTCGTAGACCTTGAGCTGCAGCGCGAGCTGCATGCGGACGCGGTTGGTCGTGGCCGATATCAGCGTCACGAAGATCTTGTTGCCGACGGTGCGCGCCTGTCCGACCGCGTCCATGCCGCTCATCGCGGGCATGTTCACGTCGACGAATGCCAGATGGATGCCGCCCGCGTTGAATGCGTCCACGCATTGCTGCCCGTCCATCGCATGGACCACGTCGAAGGGAATCGGCGAGTTGACCGAAACCTCCTCGAAAAACTCGTGAATGACGCTGGAGTCGTCCGCGACCAGAACCTTGAGCTTGAAAGCCTGCATGGATCGTCCGCGTTTAAGCCGAGAGCACGCGCTCACCTTGCGGCAGAAACGGTTGACGTTTGATCAATTCTTGCCGCGCGCGCGGCCGGTTCGGGGACAGGGTTAATGCCGGCTTGCCGGATTGACTCGGATGCCGGGGATGTCTCCCGCGCGTCACACCGTCGACGCGGCCGTGGTGAGCAACGGCATTTTCAGATTGAACAGCGCGTGCAGTTGGCGGTCGACATCGACGCCGTGAAACGGCTTGAACATGAACGCGAAGGCGCCGCGATTGAGCGCCTTCTGGCGCAATTCCTCATTGCGTTCGCCGTCGACGAACCATGGCCCGGGACGCCAGGGCGCGCTTTGACCCGGGTCAACGATCTAAACCGCCACACCCCGTCAGGGTGGAAATACCCGGGGGGATCGTGTAGAGACGCCGGCGAATTCCTATATGACCGGCAGCGGCGCGAACTTGGCCGCGCGATGCCTTTGGCGGACCTTAATAAATGCAGACTGTTATCATCGTCGTCCATTTGATGATCGTTTCGGCCATGATCGGCCTCGTGCTGCTGCAGAAATCCGAGGGCGGCGGCCTCGGCATGGGCGGCGGTGGCGGGGGTGGTTTCATGACCAGCCGCGGCACGTCCAACGTGCTGACTCGCACGACTGCAATCCTGGCGGGGCTGTTTTTCCTCACCAGCCTGGGGCTGTCGATCATCGCGGGCGCCGAGCGCCGGCCGCGCTCGATCCTGCAGGATTCCTCCAGCCCCTCCGCCCCGGTGTCGCAACCGGCCAATCCGGGCGGAACCGCCCCGCTTGGCCCCGGCGGCGTGCTCGACCGGCTGAGCCAACCGCCGGCCCAGCCGGCGGCGCCAGCGGCTCCCGCCGAGCCGCAGGCCCCACGGCAACAGTGAACGTTATGCACAGGAGAGGCCGGGAAACCGGCCTCTCTCGCTTCTGGAGCAATACGGACTCGGCGAATCGGGCGCCGGGCGTTAGAGGTTGAGCCCCATGGCGCGGTACATATTCATCACCGGCGGCGTGGTTTCCTCGCTTGGCAAAGGTCTGGCTTCGGCGGCGCTCGGCGCCTGCCTGCAGGCGCGCGGATACACCGTCCGCCTGCGCAAGCTCGACCCGTATCTGAATGTCGATCCCGGCACGATGTCGCCCTATCAGCACGGCGAAGTCTTCGTTACCGACGACGGCGCCGAGACCGACCTCGACCTCGGGCACTACGAGCGCTTCACCGGCAATGCGGCGAGCAAGCGCGACAACATCACCACCGGCCGCATCTATCAGGACATCCTCGCCAAAGAGCGGCGCGGCGACTATCTCGGCGCCACCATCCAGGTGATTCCGCACGTCACCAACGCCATCAAGGATTTCATCCGCGAGGGCAATGACGATTGCGACTTCGTGCTGATGGAAATCGGCGGCACCGTCGGCGACATCGAGAGCCTGCCGTTCCTCGAGGCGATCCGCCAGTTCGGCAACGAATTGCCACGCAACCACGCCATCTACATCCATCTCACGCTGATGCCCTACATCCCGAGCGCGGGTGAGCTCAAGACCAAGCCGACGCAGCATTCGGTCAAGGAGCTGCTCTCGATCGGCATCCAGCCCGACATCCTGCTCTGCCGCACCGACCGGCCGATCCCGAAGGAAGAGCGCAAGAAGCTCTCGCTGTTCTGCAATGTGCGCGAGACCGCCGTGATCGAGGCGCGCGACGTCGACAACATCTACGCGGTGCC
>JBBWZU010000575.1:0-5378 GCA_039649225.1 Hyphomicrobiales bacterium
CATCCGGCAGCGCCGCGCCAGCCAGCCAACCCGGCCTGGAGCTGGGATGGCGGCACCGCCGTCGTCGTCGCGCAGGGCGAAACCATCGAGACGATCTCGCGCCGTCACGGCGTGCCGGCCGCCGCGATCCTGCAGGCCAACAACATGAGCGTCGCGCGGCAGATTCAGCCGGGCCAGCGCCTCGTCATTCCGCGCGTGCAGAGCAACATGGCGGCCGCCCCGCAGATCTCGGCCCCACAAGTCTCGGCGCCGCAGACCCGTGTTGCCGGCAGCTACACGCCGGCGCCCGCTTTGGGCGCCCCGCAGGCCGGTACCCAGACCGGAACTCACGTCATCGTGCCGGGCGAGACGATCTATTCGCTCGCGCGCCACTACAGACTGACCCCGATGGCGATCGCCAAGGCCAACAATGTCGGCCTCGATCATCACGTGAAGATCGGTGACCGTATCGTCATTCCGGGCGGCAAGGGCGTCGCGGCGATTGCGCCGGCCGTCCCGCGTCCGGCCCAGCAGCAGGCGGTGCAACCGCCGGCGCAGCCGGGCCTGCGCGCCGCCGCGCCGAAGCCTGAAAACGTCGCCGCCGCCAAGCCTCTTCCGGCTCCCTCCGGGCCGCAGCGCGTGGCGCAGGCCGAGCCGGTCGCAAGCGCGAATATCGCAACGCCGGCCGCCGATCCGGTTGCCGAGGAGAAGCCGACCGGCACCGCCAATTCAACGAGCTTCCGCTGGCCGGTGCGCGGCCGCATCATCCAGGCCTTCGGCCCGAAGGCGAGCGGCGGACAGAACGACGGCATCAACGTCTCGGTGCCGGAAGGCACCCCGATCAAGGCGGCCGAAGAGGGCGTCGTTGCCTACGCGGGCAGCGAGCTGAAGGGCTACGGCAATCTCGTGCTGGTGCGGCATGCGAACGGCTTCGTCACCGCCTATGCGCATGCCAGCGAGCTGAACGTGAAGAAGGGCGAGACCGTCAAGCGTGGTCAGGTGATCGGCAAGGCCGGCTCGACCGGCAACGTCACCGGCCCGCAACTGCACTTCGAAGTGCGCAAGGGCGCGACCCCGGTCGACCCGGCGCAATATCTCGGCGGCTAATTCGAATATCACTCTTGATCGAGCCCTGCGACTTGACCTCCAAGGCCTGATCAACGCGGGGCGGCCGGTTCCTCCAACGGGACACCGAGCCGTCCCGCGAGGTCTTGCACATATTGCCAGGCAACGCGCCCGGAGCGCGAACCGCGCGTCGTCGCCCATTCGAGCGCCTCGGCGCGCAGTGTCTCGGGGGCGATCTTGATGCCGTAGTGGCCGATATAGCCGGTCACCATTTCGAGGAATTCGTCCTGGCTGCAGCGGTGGAAGCCGAGCCAGAGCCCGAAACGATCCGACAGCGACACCTTCTCCTCGACCGCCTCGCCCGGATTGATCGCGGTCGAGCGCTCATTGTCCATCATGTCGCGCGGCATCAGATGACGCCGGTTCGAGGTGGCGTAGAAGATCACGTTCTCGGGCCGGCCCTCGATGCCGCCTTCCAGCACGGCTTTGAGCGACTTGTAGCTCGTGTCGTCGGTGTCGAACGACAGATCGTCGCAGAACACGATGAAGCGCAACGGCGAGCCGCGCGTGATGGTCATCAGGTTCGGCAGGCCCTCGATATCCTCGCGGTGGATCTCGATCAGCTTGAGCGGGCGCCAGCCTTTCTCCTTGGCATGCGTGGCGTTCACCGACGCGTGCGAGGCCTTCACCAGCGACGATTTGCCCATCCCGCGCGCGCCCCAGAGCAGTGCATTGTTGGCCGGCAGGCCGCGTGCAAAGCGCTCGGTATTGTCCATCAGCAGGTCGCGCACGCGGTCGACGCCGCGCAACAGGGCCATTTCGACCCGATTGACCTTGGGAACCGGCATCAGCCGGCGGCCGTCCGGATGCCACACGAAGGCGTCGGCCGCAGCGAGGTCGGGGGCGGCCGGGACACGCGGGGACAGGCGTTCCAGCGCCTCCGCGATGCGCAGCAGCGTGTGGGAGAGGTCGTCCGCCCCGGAAGGCACTTTGGCGTCCATGACTTTGAGCCCTTGATCGGTGCCGCGACCCTTAGCGCATGGCCCTTTCGCACCGCAAGACAGGCCCCCAAGTAGGGCGCAAGATAGGCGCCCAGATAGGCGCAAGACGGGCCCAAATAGGCGTTTCGGCGCCTCCTGCGGCGCAATGGCTGCGGCGTTGCTTTTGGGGCCGGCGCCAGTATAGTCCGCGCGAATTTGGCGGCCGGTCCTGATTTGGCCCTCCCGTCCTTTCGGAAGAGGCAAGAGGTTTTATGTTCATTTCGCCGGCCTACGCGCAAGGTTCCCTGTTTGGCGGCGGCAACACCGACATGCTGACGTCGCTGCTGCCGTTCGTCCTGATTTTCGTGATCATGTACTTTTTGATCCTGCGCCCGCAGCAGAAGCGGGTGAAGCAGCATGCCGAAATGGTGAAAAACGTCCGCAAGGGCGATACCGTGGTCACCTCGGGCGGCCTGGTCGGCCGGATCACCAAGGTGATCGACGATGACACGATCGAGGTCGAGGTCGCCGACGGCGTGCGGGTGCGGCAGATGCGCTCGATGGTGTCCGACGTGCGCGCCAAGGGCGAGCCGGTCAAGGACGACAGTTCAAGCTGATCGGGATCGATCGGCGAGGTTAAGCGAATGCTCTATTTTTCACGCTGGAAGGCCATCGCGACGCTGTTGACGGCGTTCGTCGTGTGCCTGTTCGCCGTCCCGAATTTCTTCTCGGATGCGCGGCTCAAAAGTCTTCCGACCTGGGCGCAGCGCCATGTCGTGCTTGGCCTCGACCTGCAGGGCGGCTCGCATATTCTGCTCGAGGTCGACCTCAACGACGTGCGCAAGCAGAAGGCCGAGGCGCTGCGCGACGATGTCCGCAACAGCCTGCGCACCGCGCGCATCGGCTACACGGGTCTTGCAATCCGCGACCTGACCGTCGAAGTCCGCATCCGCGAGGAAGCCGACTTTGCGGCAACCTTGACCAAGCTGCGCGAACTCTCGCAGCCGCTCGGCGGGCTCTTGAGCGCGACCGGTCAGCGCAGCGTCGACGTCGTCGATGCCGGCAACCGGGTGATCCGGCTGACCATCACGCAGCCGGCGATCACCGATCGCGTGCGGCAGGTGATCGATCAGGCCATCCAAATCGTCGAACGGCGCATCAATGCGCTCGGCACGGTCGAACCGCTGATCCAGCGGCAGGGTGCCGACCGTATTCTGGTGCAAGTGCCGGGTGTCGACGATCCAAAGCGCATTCTCGACCTGATCGGCAAGACCGCGAAGCTGACCTTCCGCCTAGTCGACGACACTGTCAGCCCCCAGCAGGCCGAGCAAGGGCAGTTGCCGCCGGACTCCGAGCTGCTCAAAGGCACCGCCCGAGATGGTGGACAGAGCTATGTGATCAAGAAGCAGGTCATGGTCGCGGGTGAAGAACTGGTCGACGCGCAGCCTGGCTTCGACCAGCGTACCAGCGAGCCGATCGTCAGCTTCAAGTTCAACCTGAACGGCGCGCGGCGTTTCGCGCAGGTCACGCAGGAAAATGTCGGCCGGCCGTTCGCGATCGTGCTCGACGACGAGGTGATCTCGGCGCCGGTGATCCGCGAGCCGATTCTGGGCGGTTCGGGGCAGATTTCCGGCAGCTTCACGGTTGAGCAGGCGAACGATCTGTCGATCCTGCTGCGCGCCGGCGCATTGCCGGCCAAGCTGACGCCGATCGAGCAGCGCGTGGTCGGCGCGGGTCTCGGCCAGGACTCGATCGCCAACGGCACGCGCGCGTCCTATTTCGGCGCCATCCTGGTGATCCTGTCGATGCTGCTGATCTACGGCAAATTCGGCCTGATCGCCAACGTCGCGGTCGCCATCAACGTCGCGATGATCTTCGGCGCGCTCTCGCTGATCAACGCCACGCTGACGCTGCCGGGCATCATCGGCATCGTGCTGACGATCGGCATCGCGGTCGACTCCAACGTGCTGATCTATGAACGCATCCGCGAGGAAGTGCGCGGCGGGCGCACGGCGATCGCGGCGATCGATGCCGGCTTCACGCGCGCCCTCTCGACCATCTTGGACTCCAACATCACGACCTTCATCGCCGCCACCGTGCTGTTCTTCATCGGCACCGGCCCGGTGCGCGGCTTTGCGGTCACGCTCGGCGTCGGCATCATCACGACCGTGTTCACCGCTTTCACTCTGACGCGCCTGATCGTGTCCTGGTGGGTGCGCTGGAAGCGGCCGACGAAGCTTCAGATTTCCTAAACGGGACAGATCAGTGCGCCTTCTCCCAAGCCTTCCGCTGCTGCGCATCGTCCCGGACGATACGACGTTCCATTTCATGCGCTTTCGGCGCATCAGCTTCCCGATCTCGGCGCTGCTGTCGATCATCGCGATCGTGCTGTTCTTCCATCCCGGCCTTAATCTCGGCATCGACTTCATCGGCGGCACGCTGCTCGAGATCCAAACCAAGGGACCGGCGGATATCGCGAAAATGCGCACGACGCTGACGGGCTTGAGCCTCGGCGACGTGCAGCTGCAGAGCTTCGGCGGCCCTGAGAATGTGCTGATCCGCGTCGCGCAACAGCCGGGCGGCGAGGCGGCGCAGCAGCAGGCGGTTGACAAGATCAAGGGCGCGCTCGGCGATGTCGAATATCGCCGCGTCGAAGTGGTCGGCCCGCGCGTCTCGAGCGAGCTTCTGTCCTACGGCACGCTCGGCATCATCACGGCAATCGGCTCGATCCTGATCTATCTCTGGTTCCGCTTCGAGTGGCAGTTCGCGCTCGGCGCCATGATCGCGAACGTGCACGATCTGGTGCTCACGCTCGGCTTCATGGCGCTGATGCAGGTCGACTTCGATCTCACCAGCATCGCGGCACTGCTGACGATTTTGGGTTATTCGCTCAACGATACCGTCGTCATCTACGATCGTATCCGCGAGATGCTGCGGCGCTACAAGAAGCTGCCGATGACGGATTTGCTCAACACCTCGATCAACTCGACGCTGTCGCGCTCGATCATCACGCATTTGACCGTCACGCTCGCGCTGCTGGCGCTGTTTTTGTTCGGCGGTCACGCGATCCACGGCTTCGTCACCACCATGATGTTCGGCGTCGTGCTGGTCGGCACCTATACGTCGGTGTTCATCGCCTCGCCGATCCTGATCTATCTCGGCGTAGGCACCGGACGGCAGGAGGCGACCGACGGGGCGGCCAAGAGCGCCAACATCCGCTTCTCCTCGCAGTAGAGTTTGGGCGTCATGGCGGACGATCCGCATCTGCCACGGGCCGCGGCGATCGAGGCCTACGGCAGCGGCGGCTTTCGTTTCGCCGACATGTCACACCGCGGATCGGTGCTGTGCCTGCCC
>JBBWZU010000585.1:0-9168 GCA_039649225.1 Hyphomicrobiales bacterium
TCCTCGAGCTCCAGCGGCGTCGTCTCGAAGTACCCGATCATGATCCAGATCACGATCGGTACCGTCACGACGAGATGGATGATGATCTGCGGCACCAGCGTGCCGAGCAGGCCGAGCCACTGGAACAGCAGAAACAGCGGAATGAGATACGACAGTCCGGGCGTGATGCGGGCGATCAGGATCACGATCGCGGATTTGTGCGCTTTCATGCGCGCGATGCCGTAGCCGGCCGGCACGCCGATCAGCAGCGCGATCAGCGTCGCCGAGCCGGTCACGATCAGGGTGTTGAAGAAGTAGGTCAGGAAGCGGTTCGAGGTCAGAACCTGCACATAGTTGTCGAACGAGATGCGATCCGGAATGAACACCGGCGGATAGGCCGCATTGTCGATCTCGAATTTGACCGAGAGCGAAAGCATCCAGAGAAAGAACAGGATCGCGGGGGAGACAATGCAGAACACCGCGAAGGCGAGGCCGGCCTTGCCGGCGATCTGACGCAAGCTCATGCGCCGCCTCCGGTCTCGTTCCAGTGAAAGCGCTGGCGGAAATACAGCATCACGGCCGCGAGCATCACGATGAGCACGAAGAATACCAGCGCGATCGCCGAGCCGTAGCCGATGTCGTAGTAAACGAAGGCGACACTGTAGAGATAGAGGTTGATCGTCTCCGACGCCGAGCCCGGGCCGCCTTGCGTGATCGCGAAGATGATATCGAAGCTCTTCAGCGCGTCGATCAGGCGGATCATTCCGGCGATGAAGATGAACGGTAGAATCAGCGGCAGCGTGATGTAGCGGAACATCTGCCAGAAGCTCGCGCCGTCGATCAGCGCGCTCTCATAGGGCTCGGTCGGGATCGCGGCCAGACCGCCGAGTACGATCAGCATCACCAGCGGCGTCCACTGCCAGGTCTCGACCAGCACCAGCGAGGGGATCACCGTCGCGGGATGAAAGACCCAGAGCTGCGGCGGCAGGCCAACCAGCGTAAGCAGGTAGTTCAGAACGCCGAGCTGCGGATTGAAGATCATCGTCCACACCAGCGCGATCGCGACCGGTGTCGCCATCATCGGCATGATGAACAGGCCGCGCAGGAATCCGCGCAACGGAAATTTCTGGTGAAAGACGACCGCGGCCAGCGTGCCGAACACCAGCGGAAGCGCGACCGACAGCGCGGTGTAGACCAGCGTATGCCAGACCGCTTCGACGAAGCGCGGATCGTTTGGCAGCCGCAGGTAATTGGCGAGCCCGACGAAAGTGGTCGGCGAGCCGACCTTCCATTCGTTCAGGCTCATCCAGATCGTGAAGACCCAGGGAAACACGATGACCGCGAGCACCACCACGAGCGCCGGCAGAACGAACGGCCAATAGGACGGTGGCCGCCATTCGGCTTGTTTGGGGTCAACACTGGACATGCGGATCACGTCGTCTTCTTTGAGGCGAGGAAGCAAGACGTGGATGGCCGGACATTAGGGCGTCTACGCCCGTCTTCGACGGCCTATGTCCGGCCATGACGCGGTGTGGATGTTGGTAAGATTAGGTCGCCTTCTCGCTGCGCTCCAGGATCGGGCGAAACTGCTCGTGCGCCTTCTTCAGTTCGGCTGCCGGATCGGCGCCCGACAACGTCGCGGTGACGGCCGCGCCGATGAGATCGCGCCACTCGGCAACCGGGATGATCGTCGGCAGGCCGAGCTTGCTGATCTTGCCGGCGTCGATCGCCGCCTGCAGCCATTCCTTCGGCATCTTGACGCCCTTGCGCACGTCCTCGTCATTGAGCACCGAGTTGCGGAACGGCACGCCGCCGCCGGCTTGCAACAGGCGCGCACCCTGCGCTTTCGACACCGCCCACTGGCAGAGAAGGTATGCGGCCTCCTTGTTCTTGCTCGCCGCCGGGATGCCGATGCCGTCGCCGTAGGTTGCCGAAAACTGTCCCTTCGGCCCCGCCGGCACCATCGCGTAGCCGACTTTGCCGACGACGCGGGACGAGGTCGGGTTTTCCACGCCCGGCGCCCAGCCGATGCCATCGATCCACATCGCGGCGCGCCCTTGCGCGAAAGCCGCCAGCGCCTCCATCCAGTTGAAACCGGCGGAGCCGGGCGGTCCCGATTTGATCATGCCGCGATCGTAGGATTTCGTGGCCTCGATCGCCTCCGCGCCGTCGGTCAGGATATTGCCCTTGGAGTCGAGGAACTCGCCGCCATGGTTGAGGTAGTAGTTGGTCCACAACGTCATGTTGGCGTTCTTCAGGCCACGCCCGACATAGCCGAAGAGGCCGGCCTTCTCGTCGGTCAGCTTCTCGGCCAGCGCGTTCATCTCATCGAGCGTTTTGGGCACCGACACGCCCTTCTTCTCGAAGATTTCCTTGTTGTAGTAGAGGATGAAGTAGTCGACCGACCACGGCAGCGAGAGCATCTGCCCCTTGTCGTTCTTGGCGTAGGTGAGCCCTGCGGCCGAGAAATCGTTCTCCACGAGATCAGGCGCGGTGAGGCTCGGGTCCTTCATGAACGGCGTGATGTCGGCGAGCCAGCCGGCTTTCTCGAATTGCCGTTTTTGCACGTGGTAGCTGAGGTGAATGACGTCGAAACTCGGCTTGCCGGAGGCGAGCTCGATCACGGCCTTCTGGCGCTGCTGCTGCTCGGGGATCTGCTCCGACTCGACCTGGATGCCGGTCAGTTCGGTGAATTCCTTGATGTTCTTTTGCAGGTTGTCGCCGCGCGGCCCCTTGGCGAGAATGACCTCGAGCTTGGTGCCGGCGTATTTCTTCCAGTTCACATCGGCGCGTGCGGGAAATCCCGAGAGGCCGAATGCGCCTGCCGCGGTAGCGCCTGCCAGAACAGAGCGGCGCGTTGCCAAAATGTTGGTCATATTGCTTCCTCCCAAGATGTCTTGGCTGGCCGCCTCGAAAGGCCAGCAACGCCAGCCTATTTCCAAACCGGGAGGCACGCAAACATGTTAGTTCGCCCTGTCACTACGCCGCGGTATCTTCCACAAGCTCCAATGTTACAACCTTGATGTCACGCGAGGATGGATCATCGCCGATTTGAAAGCCAAGGTGGTGGCACATGCGCAGCATCGTGGTGTTTTCGGCCAGCACCTGACCGTGTATCCGCTCAAGGCCGATCGCCTTGGCGTAGTCGATCATGCGCCGCATCAAGAGCCAGCCGAGGCCGTGGCCTTTCATGGCCGAGCGCACGATCACGGCGTATTCGCCGCCGTGGCCATCCGTATCGAGGTGCAGGCGGACGACACCGAGCATCTCGCCGGTGGCTTCCGCGATGGCGATGAAAGCCATCGTGCGCGTATAGTCGAGCCGTGTCAGCTCGGCGATGCGCCGCTCGGACAATTCGCGAATCGGGATGAAGAAACGCAGCCGCGTGTCCTCGATCGTGACATGGGCGATGAAATCCGGGTAAAGCGCGCCATCCTGCGGACGCAGCGGCCGCACCAGAACGCGCATGCCGTCGGCCAGCACGTCATGACGAATCCATTCGCTTAAATTTAACGTTGTCGCCATGGCCGATTCTTGATCGGCTATGCATAAACCGTCAATGCGACATCAGCACCGGCACCGTCATCGCGCGGAGAATGCCGCGCGTCGCGCCGCCCCAAATGAACTCGCGCAAGCGCGAATGGCCATAGCCGCCCATTACGATGAAGTCGGCCGCGCTGTCCGCCGCATGCGACAAAATCGTACTCGCAACGTCGCTGTCGCTGGTGACGATGCGCTTGATCTCGACGCTGAGGCCATGACGCGCAAGATGCTGTCCGATAGCGGCGCCGGGCATCTCGTCGCTCTTCGGCCGCTCGCTCGCCACGATCACGATATCGACGGCTTTGGCGCGTTTGAGAAACGGCATTGCGTCGGCGACCGCCCGCGCGGCATTGCGGCTGGCGTCCCAGCACACCATCACGCGATCGAGCTTGAGCGGCGCCTTGAGAATGTAAGGGACAACCACGACCGGACGCCCGGAGCCGAACAGCGCGCCCTCGACGATCAGCTCTTCGGGCTGCACCTTCTCCGGCTCGGACTGCGCGATCACCGAGAGGTCGAAACGGCGCGCCGCCGCGCCGAACGTGTCCGAGGCACCGGCGAGGCTGGCGGTCAGGACGCGGGTCTCAAACGACACGCCCGCAAGCTTTGCGGCTTCGCCAAAGCGGGCGATCGCGTCATTGGCCGCCTTGTCGTTCTCCTCGCGCTGCTGCTCGATGAAGGCCGCCGGGACACCGCCCATGATCGTCGGTGGAATCACCGGTTCATAGCTGAACGCGATCGCGGCGACGTGGGCATCGCATGCTTCGGCGATCGAGATCGCGAAGGGGCCGGCAACATCCGGCCCGCTTCCGACGGTCAGGTTGACGACAAGATCCTTGATCATGATGGCTCCGGTACCGCCCAGCGCACGAGATGCCGGGCCAGTGGCCCGGCGTCTTGTCAGTAAGCTATGGCGCGGCCGGCGGATTGACCCATGTCAAAATGGATTGAGCGCTATTTCTTTTTGCCGGTCGCGTCGAACTGTTTCAGGTAGGCCCACAGATTGCTGCGCTCGTTTTCGCTGCTGATGCCGGCGAACACCATCTTGGTGCCGGGAATCTTGACCCGCGGATTCGTGATATATTCCTTGAACTGGGCTTCGTCCCACGTGATGCCGGAATTCTTGTTTGCCTCGGTGTAGCTGTAGCCTTCGGCGGAGCCGGATTTGCGGCCTTCCAGGCCGTTGAGCTCCGGTCCGACGAGGTTCTTGGCGCCTTCGCCGATGCGATGACAGGGCAGGCACTTCTTGAACGATGTCTCGCCCGCCGCGACATCCTGCGCCCATGCGCTGGCCGACGAGGCGACCACGATCATGCCTGCGAATACCAATCCCTTCATCGTTCCTCTCCTTGCGGTCTCCCGTCAAAGCGGTTGCGGACGGGCGTCAAATCCGTTTGTCCATGATTTGGAACGGTTCGAATGACCGTCCGCAGCGCCGGTGTCAATCATCAATTCGGATCGGCTGCCTTGCGGCAGGCCGATCCGGGATGGACCTGGTTTGCCAGGCCGCGGCTTAGTTGGAGCCGGCGCTTGCTTTCACGTTCTGCTGCACCCAGTCATCGATCACCTTGGCGATATCGAGATTGTTCTTTTCGATCATCACCATATGGCCGTTGCCGTGGATTCCCTTGTCCTCGAGCCGGATGAACTCGGCCTTCACGCCGGCCTGGTTGAGATACTTTGCGGTGCAGTGGTCATAGCTCGCGTGATACGAGGCTTCCGCCGCCATGATCATCACCGGAATAGACTTGAGATTGACCAGTTGACGCGCGGGCGACTTTTGCATCCAGCACGTGAAGAGATCGGGTCCATCGGCCTTGGCGTCGCGCTCGACCGCGATCTCGACCGGATCCTTGACCGGCGGATCGTAGGTCATCGCAATGTCGGTGACGCCCCACGCGCGGCTCTTGCCGGTGGCGTTGATCGAATTCTCGAACGGCGGGCCGCTTGGCTCGATCGCCACGACGGCTTTGACCAGCGACGGACGTGCGTCCGCGATCAACCAGCCGAACGGGCCGGACTGCGAGTGCGTGAGCACGATCGCCGGCCCGATCTTGTCGAGCAAGGCGACGCCGGCATTCTGGTTTCTCTGCTGTGTCACCTCGTTTGAGGCGAGTGTCTCGACCTGGGTGGCGTAGAACGCATCGAACACCGGGTCGCCTTTCTGGCCCTTGTTCGCGGCCTCGCCCGGCCATTGGGTGTGTTTCTTGGCCTGAGGCCAAGTCCCTTTGACGCCGACCGCGGTGAACTGGAATTCTTCCTGCGCGGCGCCGAACATCCGGGTGGCGCCGTCGCCCGGATGCCAGGCGGAGCGGCCGCGTGACGGCTGGTCGATCATGTAGACGACGTAGCCCTGCTCGACGAAATAATCGGCCCAGCCTTTGCGCCCATCCGGCGTATTCATCCAGTTGGTCGCGGTCTGCGCGGCGCCATGAATAAGCACCAGCGGGTAAGGGCGCTTCACGGCTTTGGGCGCGATGACCTCGACGTAAATCTGTCCTTCCATGATTTCCTTGCCGGGCTCGCCGACATAACGGCCGCCGACATAGAAGTAGCCGCGCGCGCCGACGGCGGATTGGTCGATTGCCGGAACCGGGAGCTTGGGCGCCTCAGCGCTGGCCGGCGCGGCCGCGCAGGCGAGGGCCGCGAGCGCAAAGCCTGCCGTGCGAATAGCTCTCATGGATGTTTCTCCCGTGCCGTTGGTCTTATGCCGTTGGTCTTGGCCAACATTGAGCAATGTTTTCAGCGTCTGCTTGCGCCGAGGCCGTGTCAACGCGCGTGTCGGGTCCGCTCACAATTCCCTGTCGCGATATTGTCGGCGCGGCGGGCGCCTGCCCATTTGCGCGATGTTCTTTCCGTGCCGATTGACGCTATATAGGCGGCGATTGGAGTGGCTCATGTCGCTGACAATGCCGGAGATCGACCAGGCCGTTCTGGCGCGGCGCGGCGAGATCGTGCGCGACCTCGGCGCAATCGTGCCGGGCGAGGGGGTCATTTCGGGCGAGCGCGAAATGCGCCCTTACGAGTCGGACGGGCTGACCGCCTACAAGCAGCTTCCCTTCGTGGTGGTGCTGCCGGAGACGACCACGCAGGTCGCCGCGGTGCTGCGCTATTGCCACCAGCACAGCATCCGCGTGGTGCCGCGTGGCGCCGGAACGTCGCTCTCCGGCGGCGCGCTCCCGCTCGAGGACGGCGTGTTGCTCGGCATGGGCAAATTCAATCGCGTGCGCGAGATCGACTATGACAACCGCGTGGTGGTGGTCGAGCCGGGCGTCACCAACCTGGCGATCTCGCAGGCGGTCGCGCATGAAGGTTTCTATTACGCGCCCGATCCCTCCTCGCAGATCGCCTGCACCATCGGCGGCAACATCGCGGAGAATTCCGGCGGCGTGCACTGCCTGAAATACGGCATGACCACCAACAACGTGCTCGGCTGCGAGATCGTGCTGATCACTGGCGAGATCATCCGGCTCGGCGGCAAGCATCTCGATAGCGACGGCTACGATCTGCTCGGGTTGATCACCGGCTCCGAGGGGTTGCTCGGTGTCGTGACCGAAGTCACGGTGCGCATCCTCAAGAAGCCCGAGACCGCGCGTGCGCTGCTGGTCGGATTTGCGTCATCGGAGCAAGCCGGCGAATGCGTCAGCAAGATCATCGGCGCCGGCATCATTCCGGGCGGCATGGAGATGATGGACAGACCGGCGATCCACGCGGTCGAGGAGTTTGTCCATGCCGGTTATCCGCTCGACGTCGAGGCGCTGCTGATCGTCGAGCTCGATGGTCCGCAGGCCGAGGTCGATCATCTGCTCGAGCGTGTCGAGGCGATCGCGCGCGATTGCGGGTCGACCACGTGTCGCGTCTCGAATTCGGAGGATGAACGGTTGCTGTTCTGGGCCGGGCGCAAGGCCGCGTTCCCGGCGGTCGGCCGCATCTCGCCCGACTATTACTGCATGGACGGCACGATCCCGCGCGCCAAGCTGCCCTTGGTGCTGCAGCGCACGCGCGAATTGTCGGAGCGCTATGGCTTGCGCGTCGCCAATGTGTTTCACGCCGGCGACGGCAACCTGCACCCGCTGATCCTGTACGACGCCAACAAGCCGGGCGAGCTGGAGCGCACCGAGGCGTTCGGCGCCGACATCTTGCGGCTCTGCGTCGAGGTCGGCGGCGTGCTGACCGGCGAACATGGGGTTGGCGTCGAGAAGCGCGACCTGATGCCGTCGATGTTCTCCGAGATCGACCTCAATCAGCAGCAGCGCGTCAAATGCGCGTTCGACGCCAAGGGGCTGCTCAACCCCGGCAAGGTGTTCCCGACTTTGCACCGCTGTGCCGAGCTTGGCCGCATGCACGTGCACGCGGGCCGCGTCGCATTTCCGGATATTCCAAGGTTTTGAGCACTGATGACCGATCTCCTCAAACCGCGCGACACGAAAGACGTCGAGGCGGCCGTCCAGTGGGCGCTCGCGGGCGGCAAGACCTTCGAGATCGTCGGCCATGGGTCAAAGCGCGGCATCGGCCGCGCCGCGCAGTGGGACCTGAGCCTCGATCTGTCCGATCTCTCGGGCGTGACGCTCTATGAGCCCGCGGAACTCGTCCTCTCGGCCAAAGCCGGGACGCCGATTGCCGATATCGAAAGGCTTCTGGCCGCCAGCCATCAGGAACTGGCATTCGAGCCGATGGACTACGGCCCGATCTTCGGGGCGGCGGCAGGCCGCGGCACGCTTGGCGGCGTGCTCGCCACGAACCTCTCCGGCCCGCGCCGCATCAAGGCGGGCGCGGCGCGCGATCATTTCCTCGGTTTCACGGCCGTGTCCGGGCGCGGCGAGATATTCAAGTCCGGTGGGCGCGTGGTCAAGAACGTCACCGGTTACGACCTCTGCAAAGTGCTGGCCGGCTCCTACGGGACGCTCGCCGCGCTGACGGATGTGACCGTCAAAGTGCTGCCACGCGCCGAGACCGAACAGAGCCTGCTGGTGCTCGGGCTCGACGATGCGACCGCCGCCAAGGCCATGAGCATCGCGATGGGCTCACCCAATGACGTCTCGGGCGCGGCACATTTCCCGACGCCGCTCGCGGCGGTCATGCAGGCGGAAGCCGGAACGGCGGTCACGGCCTTGCGCCTTGAAGGCGTTGCGCCTTCCGTCGAGCATCGGATGCAGGCGCTCGAAGGCCTGCTCAAGCCGTTCGGCGCCATCGCGGAACTCAAGGAGGAGGCGTCGCGCGAACTCTGGAAGGCTACGCGCGACGTGATGCCGTTCGCCAATGATGACCGCGCGCTGTGGCGCATTTCGGCGGCCCCGATGCGCGCGCATGAGATTGCAAGAGCGATCGGAGCGGCGTGCGAATGTTTCTACGACTGGGCCGGCGGCCTTGTCTGGGCGGCGCTACCGGTGGCAGACGATGGCGGTGCGGCGATCGTGCGTCCTGCGGTGGCGGCGACCGGCGGCCACGCGACACTGATCCGAGCTCCGGCTGCGATCCGCGCCGCGGTCCCGGTGTTCCAGCCGCAGGACGAGGCTCTTGCGGCCTTGACCCGGCGCGTCAAGGACAGCTTTGATCCCAAAGGCGTGTTCGGGCCGGGGCGAATGTGGGCGGGGATATAGATGCAAACCTCCTTCACGCTTGCGCAACTCGCCGATCCGGATGTCG
>JBBWZU010000131.1:0-3275 GCA_039649225.1 Hyphomicrobiales bacterium
GCACTCGCGGCCGGCTCCGCGTGCGCGGAAACCGACCAGCAGACGACGAGCCTGAACGTCGGGCAATTGTTCGCGACCTCGTGCGGCTGGTGTCATCAAAGCGGGGGCCGCACCGAGGGCCGCGGCCCCAAGCTCGCCGGCACCGACAAGTCCGACGAATACATCATCAACCAGATCAAGAAGGGCAAACCGCCCGGCATGCCGGCGTTCGGCGGCAGCTTCAACGATACGCAGATCAACGCCATCCTGGCCTATATCCGGAATTTGAAGGATGAGCCATGAGGATCGGCTCATGATCAGGTCGAGGCGCCGCTACTTCGCGGTCTCAAGCTGCGTGCTGGCGCTCGCCGCGCTCGGACCGAGCGAGGCGGCAGGCCGGACGCTCGAGGCGATCCAGTCGCGCGGCGCCATCGCGGTCTGCGCGCATGCCAATGCGTTGCCCTTCGCAAGCCGGAACGATAATCCGCCCGGATTCCAGATCGAGATCGCGCGCGCGCTGGCGCGCGAGCTTGGCGTCGGGCTCGAGATCGCCTGGGTCACGATCCTCTACCAGCGCAGCGCCGTGAACTGCGACATCGTGCTCGACGCAATCGTCGACAAAGAGGTGCAGGAAGACAGCCCCGTGAAGGTGTCGAAACCCTATCAGCGCAGCGGCGTCGGCCTTGCGCTTCCGGCCGGCAGCGAAGGCGCAAAGTCGTTCGGCGATTTCGCCAAGGGCAAGCGCGTCGGCGTCCAGGTGGGATCGCTGGCGCAGATGGTGCTGTCCCAGCGCGGGCTGCAGACGACGCCGTTCGGCTTCGAGGATGAAATGATCGAGGCCGTCTCGGCCGGCACGCTCGATGGCGCCGCGGTCACGCCCGCGACCGTCGGCTATTTCAACATGACCCACCCGGACGCCAAAGTCCGGCTGGTTCACGCCTATGAGCAGGAGCCGCTATTGTCCTGGAATATTGCGGTCGGCATGCGCGGGTCCGATGCCGCGTTGCGGCAAAGGATCGATGCGGCGGTCGAGAAGCTGCTCGCCGACGGGACCATCCGCGACATCTACACGCGCTACGGCGTCGAGCACCGCACGCCGGTCCCCTCGCCCTAGTTCTGGCCGGGCCGAACCGGGAAAGCTCGCGCTGGAACTCATCCGCATGCGCCGCATTGACGGCGGATGATCAAGGACCTCTGGTACAAAAACGCCATTGTCTACTGTCTGTCGGTTGGCACCTACATGGATGCCAATGGCGATGGCATCGGCGATTTCCAGGGACTGATGCGGCGCCTCGACTATCTGCACGGCCTTGGCGTGACGGCGATCTGGCTGATGCCGTTTCAGAATTCTCCGGGGCGCGACGACGGCTACGACATCTGCGACTATTATACGGTGAACCCGGCGTATGGATCGCTCGGCGATTTCGTGGAGTTCACGCATGGCGCCAAGCAGCGCGGCATCCGCGTTCTGATCGACCTCGTCGTCAACCACACCTCCAATGAACACACATGGTTCCAGGAAGCGCGGCGCGATCCGAAATCCCGCTATCGCAACTGGTATGTGTGGTCGAAGAAGCGCCCGGCCAATGCAAACCAAGGAATCGTGTTTCCCGGCGTTCAGAAATCGACCTGGACCTACGACGAGGTCGCCAAGGAATGGTATTTCCATCGTTTCTATGATTTTCAACCCGATCTCAACACGTCCAATCCGGAGGTGCAGTCGGAGCTGTTGAAGATCATGGGGTTCTGGATTCAGCTCGGCGTATCGGGTTTTCGCATGGACGCGGTACCCTTCGTGATCAGCACCAAGGGTGCTGACGTCAAGACGCCGCGCGAGCAATACGACATGCTGCGCTCGTTCCGCGAATTTCTGCAATGGCGCGTCGGCGACTCCATCATCCTCGCCGAGGCGAACGTGTTGCCGCACACCGACATGCAGTATTTCGGCGAGGACGGCGACCGCATGCAGATGATGTTCAACTTTCAGGTCAATCAGAACCTGTTCTATGCGCTCGCCTCGGGCGACACGCGTCCACTCGCCAAGGCGATGAGCAAGACCGAGCAGCGTCCGGAGACTGCGCAATGGGGCATGTTCCTGCGCAATCATGATGAGCTCGATCTTGGAAGGCTGACCAAGAAACAGCGTCAACGGGTCTTCGATGCCTTCGGTCCGAACCCCGAGGACCAGCTTTACGATCGCGGCATCAGACGCCGGCTCGCGCCGATGCTCGGCGGCGACCGTCGCCGCATCGAGCTCGCCTATAGCCTGATGTTCACGCTGCCCGGCACGCCGGTGGTGCGCTACGGCGATGAACTCGCCATGGGAGACAATCTGGCTTTGCCCGAACGCACCTGCGGCCGAACACCGATGCAGTGGTCGACCGAGCCGAACGGCGGCTTTTCCAAAAGCAGCAAGCCGGTTGTCCCGGTTATCAGCGAGGGCCCGTACGGTTTCCAGCATCTCAACGCCGCCGAACAGCGGCGCGACCTGAACTCGATGCTGAACTGGACCGAACGCATCATCCGCATGCGCAAGGAAGTCCCCGAAGTCGGTTGGGGTGCGTTCAAGGTTCTCGATATCGGAGACAACAGCGTTCTTGGATTGCGCTACGACTGGCGCAACAATTCGGTGCTGTTCCTGCACAATTTCGCCGATGAGCCGCGCGAGGTGGAATTTTCCGCCGGACTCAAAGAGGGGCACGGGCAGCAACTGGTCAATCTGCTGACCGCCGATCACAGCAGCGCGAATGAGCGCGGGAAGCACTGCGTCTGCCTCGACGGCTATGGCTATCGCTGGTACCGCGTCGGCGGGCTAGACTATCTGCTCAAGCGCACCGAATTTTGAAAGCGATGTGGGGCGGGCAAAGCTTCGTCCCCGCCAAGCGGGGACAAAGCGTGCCCGCCATTTCTCATTTGGCGGCGGGCACGGCGCAAACGCGCCTTTGCGCGCCCTACATTCTGCTGCGACAGATTCAATCCGGCACGAGGATGACGCCTTCGTCGGGGCGCAAAGCGAGATCGACAATCGGCCCCGCGCGATCGAGATAAGTCGACGCGAGAATACTTGGCCTCGCGAACTGCGCCGGCATGCTGATGACCTGCTCCCGGTTGCCGAAGTTAAGGCAAACCAAGATGATTTCCCCGCCCCATTCGCGCTGGTAGACGATCGCATCGCCCTGCACGTCCATGAGCCGAAACGTGCCGATGCTCAAAGCCGGATGCCGCCGCCGCAACGCGATCAGCCGGCGGTGGAGGTTGAGGATGGAGATCGGGTCGTCGCGCAGGGCCTGCACATT
>JBBWZU010000614.1:0-7667 GCA_039649225.1 Hyphomicrobiales bacterium
TTGGTCGACATCACCCGCACGAGGTGCTGCTCGTCGCGCACGTAATAGAGCGAGCAGTCGAACGGTGCGCCGAGCCATTTGTGCGCATTGATGACGACGCTGTCCGCGCCCTCGATGCCGTCCCACATCCAGCGGCACTCGGGCAGGATCATCGCCGAGCCCGCCATCGCGGCGTCCACGTGCAGCCACAGGCCGTAGCGGCGCGCGATGTCGGCGATCTCGCGCAGCGGATCGATCGACGCAGTCGCCGTACCGCCGACGACGGCGGCGATGGCGCAGGGTCGCAGGCCCGCCGCAAGGTCGCGCTCGATCAGCTCGCGCAGCGCGTCCGGCCGCATGCCCTGGGCTTCGTTAAGCGGAACCATCCTGACATTTTGGCGCCCGAAGCCGGCGAGAAGCGCGCCCTTCTCGACGCACGAATGGCTGCCCGCGGACGCATAGACCACGAGCGGCTCGGCCGCGGCTTGAAGACCGCCCTTGGCAAGTCCGTAGTCGGTCGTCCGCTCCCGCGCCGAGATCATCGCGACGAGCGTGCTGGTGGACGCCGTGTCGCTGATGACGCCGACCCAATTTGGCGAAAGCGCAACCATCCGACGGACCCAGTCCGTGACGACCTCTTCGACTTCGCTGAGTGCCGGCGAGGATTGCCAGGACAGGCCGACGGTGCCGAGCCCGGTGCTGACCAGGTCGCCGAGTACGCCCGCCAGCATGGCATTGGCGGGGAAGTAGCCGAAGAAACGTGGATGCTGCCAGTGAGACAAATTCGGCGCGACGACCGTGTCGAGATCGGCGATGCAATGCTCGAACGTCTCCGGATCTTGCGGCGGCTCGGCGGGTAGCATCGCGCGGACCTCGCCCGGCCGTGTGGGCGCCTGGACAGGCCGCGATGCAAGCCCCTCATGATAGTCGGCCAGCCAGTCGATCAGGGCATGGCCATGCCTGCGGAATTCTTCGAGATTCATCGTGTCACCGTGGTATCCGAGTTGTCGTTTGGCGCGAATGCGCCGTCACCGAATGGCATCGAGCAGGAACCCTCGGCGAATTCATTTAGCATGGCCGGCAGCATCGTGACTGCCGGTCACGCCGACGAGAGAGGGCGTCCTCCCAAAGTCTTGGTTCGCGCCTGTCGGTCTTGTCGATCTTCCGATCCGCCAACTTTCAGTCCAGAATATTGCAGCCGCGCGCCGGCCATTTTGATCCGGATCAAGGATTTTCCGGAAAAGACGAGCGGGGCGGGACATTCGCACTGATCGCAAACGGTCAGGCGGGTCCGAACCATCCGGCGGCCGTCGGTGTTCTGTCGTTTTAAACGTTCAGTCGAGGGACAGATGAGCAGGACTGTGACACGGAGCAAGGCGGCCAAGCTAAATTCGAAGCCGCAATCGGCGACCGGGGCTGTGCCGTCTCGCGCAGAGGCCGAGGATGCCGTCCGCACGCTCATTCGCTGGGCCGGCGACAATCCGGGGCGTCCGGGAATGCTCGGCACGCCGGCCCGGGTCGTCCGGGCCTATGAAGAATGGTTCGCCGGCTACGCGGAGAACCCGCGCGACTACCTCAGCCGGACTTTCGAGGAAGTTGCCGGCTATGACGAGGTCGTCGTGCTGCGCGACATTGAGTTCGTGTCGCATTGTGAACATCACATGGCTGCGATCATCGGCCGCGCCCACATCGGCTATCTGCCGCGCAAGCGCGTGGTGGGGATTTCCAAGCTCGCGCGGCTGGTCGACGTCTATGCCAAGCGGTTTCAGATCCAGGAAAAGATGACCGCGGAAATTGCCACCTGTCTCGAAAGCGTGCTCAAGCCCCATGGGGTGGCGGTGGTCATCGAGGCGGCGCATCAATGCATGACCACGCGGGGCGTTCATAAGTCGGGCGTCACGATGGTGACCAGCCAGATGCTGGGCGTCTTCCGAAAGAGGCTGGAAACGCGCCACGAGTTTCTATCCGCCATCAACCTGCGCGGCGCCGCGCCGTTGTGACGGGCCGGCATATCGTCCCTCATGTGGGACGCTGCGCCGAAAGTGCTGGAGGTCCGCTTCGGCTACGGCTCCTGGATTTTCGGTCCGGCCTTGCGCATGCCGTCCCGGAACGCCTCACGCGCCGCGAGGCTGAATGCGCGCCGATCCGAATCGACATCGCGATAGGCGCCGTCAACAAGAGTGACGCGCAGATCCGTTACAGGATGCCGCGCCAGGACGCCGATCTTTGCTGCCTCCTGAACGCCGTCACGCACGCCCTCGACCAATTTGGCGGGCATGGCCTCATCGGTCGCATCGTTGATGAATTGCAAACCGGATCCAGCGGGCAGCGGCTCCAGGCGAAGAAGCACCTTGGCGAACTCGCCCCTCGCACCAACGATCTTCTTGTGGACAAAGCTGACCTCGGCCGCGCGCGTGATTGTCTCATACATGGCTCGTTCCGCTGTGTGACGGACAGATGCAGCGGTCGTTTTCGGACCTGGTCATCGCACGCATGTGGCATTGCGGCTGCAGGCGGACTATAGCTGCCGCATGCTCGACTTCGCCACTCAATATGAAGCCATGCGACGGCGCGACCCGCGCCCGACGGGATCTTGTTCGTCGGACGAGCGGAGATAAAGAGCGATTGACCTCACATCCTCGTCGTTCAATCGGGAAAGAAGCCGATGCCGAGCCGTAGCACGAGCAAGACCTATGGGACCGTCAGCGCCGACAGGCAGAAAGAGATGAGCGGGTTGGAATTTGTCCAGGGGCTCGTCGACGGGACGCTGCCGCTCAATACGCTGGCCCGGACCTTGGACTACGATGTGATAGAGGCGACGAATGGGCGCGTCGTCGTCAGCGCGGAACCAAGCGGCATCCATCTCAATCCGGCCGGCACGGTGCACGGCGGTCTTGCGGCCACGTTGCTCGATAGCTGCATGGGCCTCGCCATCCAGTCGACTCTGGAAAAGGGCATTGGCCAGACCACGCTCGAGTTCAAGATTTCTCTCGTGCGGCCGATCACCCCCGAGACGGGCGTGATCAAGGCGGAGGGCCTTGTGCTGAGCCGGGGCCGTCGGATTGGTACTGCCGAAGGACGGATCACGGACGCCAACGGGCGTTTGCTCGCGCACGGCACGACGACATGCCTCATTTTCGAAAGGTGAGGGGATCCTATGCCTGTTGGGCCGCCTCCAATGGCTGTCAGACCGGGTGCTGAACCCAAACATTAGGCTCGATGTAAACCGCGCAATCTTGTTCCAGCGACACCATCACCGGCGAGAGCGCGCCCGGCACCACCAGCTCGCCAGAGCGACAGAACGGCATTTTGGTCCAAAGCGACCAATCCGCCAAACTGCCGACGATCGTCATGGAACAAGGTGCGATCTTCACAACCTGCCCGCCGATCCGAAGGTGGGTTCTCAGCCAGGCGTCGATCGGAAAGCCATCGGCACGCACTGAGCTGACGTAGTCGCGCATCGGCGTGCGTGGCTGCAGATGCTTTTGGTTCGGTCGCACCGGCGCGAACAGTTGTCCGAATCCTTTGATTTTCGCGCAAGCTTTCATGGCACTCAACAGCGCCAACGAATTTCCGCTGCCGCGCGCTTGCGGCAGCAAGCTGATTTCCAGCGCGCTCAGGGCATTCGGTGACCGTCCGGTCATCCTGTCATCGTGAGCCCAGCGGATAACCTGGTCCCAGCCGCCATCGGGCAGTTCGGTGCGGCCGTCGATGCTGAACGCAAATGGCACGCTGAACGCGCGCGCGACGACCTTGCCATCGACGATGCCTGCGAAAGCATAGTCGAGATAGTGATCAAGGATCCATGGCGCAAAATAGAGCTCTGCCGCTGCGCTGTGGACCATGAACTCCGGCCAGACAGACTGTAACTCCGCGGCGAAGATCAGCGGCCGAAGATCGGGCCGCTCGCGCAACGTGAAGATTTCCAGACTCATGATGCCTCCCAAGCCCGCCACATGATGGCATCTGCGCGATCCTGCACACCAGTGCTCCTCGCCAGGCTCACTTCACCGTCTGTCCGTCGGCGGTGGCGATCAGGCCTTTGGGCACCAGCAGAAGGGTCGGCAGGATCAGCGCGTAGACGATGGTGATGGCGAGCACGCAAACCGCAAAGCCGCCGTAGTGGTCATAAAGGCTGGTCCCCAGCACATCGCCAAAGCGCGATGCGATGAAATAAAGACCGCTCGACATCATCAGCGTCGTCCCCTGCAGACCCGGCGGGCAGGAGCGAATGATCAGGTCCAGATAGGCGGCGGTGGCAACGCCGCCCATCAGGCCAATGGGCACCGCGGCGATCAAGGCTCCGGTCATTGAATCAATGAACAGCAACGGGACCAGCTGCGGAATGGCCACGACGGTCCCCCACAGCAGCAGCGTCCTGAGTGCGAATTTTTGGCAGAGAACGCCGAACACCATGAAGGTCGGAATGAACGAGAGCGCGAAGATGGCGTTCCACTGACCCCACTGGGCGTCCTGCGCGTGCAGCGTGTTCTGCAGATAATATTGCAGCGGCGTCGCGGAGCCGGGCGCGAAATTCCACAGCAGCCAGATCAACAGCGCGGGGTAGATCGGCCAATGCCGCACCAGCCGCGCAAGGTCGTTCAGCGGGCGCGCCGCGGCGTCGCGTTCGGGGCGGACATTGTCGAAGACACTTTTGGGTCGCCACAGGGCGTAAAGCGCCACCGTGGCCATGACGGCGGCGCCGGCGAAAAACAACAGGCGGGCGGCCTGATCGGCGTTGTGGTCTTGGAGCGCGCCGCTGAGAGCGCCGCCGATGAGCAGGGCCGCGACGGCGGGGATCGACGTGAAGATGTTCCACGCCGCGCTGGCTTGGCCGGTCATCGCATGCTGCTGGCCGATCATCGACGTCAGTCCGTGCTGGGCGCTGGAGACGAACAAGAACGACGTGGTCAACAGGACCATTGCGGCGAGCAGCGTCAGGTAGGTCACCGGAATGAAGGCAAAAACCGCGTAGAGGGCGGCGCTGATCGTGCCGAACAGCAGCATGAATCCGCGGTCCCGCATTCCGAAAGGATTCCAGGTGTCGCGAATGAATCCGAAAACGCAGGAGAGATAGAGCGGGATGGCGGCCACGAGGCGGAAATTGGCAAGCTCGCTCGCCTCCAGATGCAGCCTGTTTTTGAGAAAGAAGCTGATCGGAATATCGATCAGGCCGCCAGAGGGGGAGCCGAAGGCGAGCAGAATGATCAAGACGCCGAGGTAGAGAAAGATCCTGCGCCGCACCGCGTGCGGCAAGGTGCTCGGCGCTGCGGTGACGACCGGCTCCTTGGCCGCTGGATGGTCAGTCGTCATCGTGCGGAGAACCTTCCCGTGGGAACACGAAATTACCGTACCGAACCGCGGCGCGCCACGTGTTTGCACGGCACGCGGCGAGCCGATGGGCAGGCGGGTCTGAACGATCTGACGCGCGCCGGTGTTTACAGTCTTGAAGGTTCGGCCGATGTCGGGAGGAAACGATGACCTACGGAACGAGGACTGACCACTATCCGGGAACGTCGAAATTGCTTCATTGGCTGGTCGCGATCTGTGTCCTCACCACGGTGCCCGTGGCGATCACGATGACTCTCGTGGGCCAGGGGCCGACCCAGGACATGCTCTACAATTTCCACAAATCACTCGGCGTCCTGATCCTGGTCCTGATGATCCTGCGCCTGATCAATCGGCTTGCCGTGGGCGCGCCGATCGCCGATCCTGGAATCGAGCCTTGGCAGCAAACCGTATCCTCGGCGGTGCATACCTCGCTTTATGTGCTGCTGCTCGCCATGCCGGTCGTCGGCTATATTGCGAACTCCGCCTATGGCGCGCCGACACCCTTCTTCGGGCTGTTCAATTTGCCGACGATTGTCGAAAAGAACGACGCGCTCGCAACGCAACTGTTCGCGGTTCATCGCTGGGTGGGGTGGCTGGTGATCCTTATCGTTCTGATGCATATCGGCGCGGCGCTCTATCACACCTTCATCCGCCGCGACGACGTGCTGAAGCGGATGCTGCCGCGCGCGATGGGCGGGTTCTGAAGCGGCCGGTGCGTAGCGAGCCCGCCGGCAGCCGATAGTTGTGCGGCGCAGGTGGGGAACTCGATACGAACGATACATATGGCTGCCCCTACGACATCGGGACAACACGGATAAGCAGTATCGTTGGTCCGCTCGTTCTTGGCGGGATTGGTCGCGTCGCCGCATGAAATTTGCAGCATCGACATCTCGAGCCTGATCAAGCGCGCGAAGGACATACCGAAGCTGGTCGTTCGCCGACGCAACAGCGCGGCGTCTACGCTTTTCCATATCGGCGCGGGCACCGCGCGGTTGCGCACAGAATGCGAAGCAGCAAAGGAAGCTTCATTCCAGGTCATCTGAAAAACCCAAATGTCAGAGAAGGAGGGGACGATGAATATGCTGAAAGCTGCAATCGTCGGTCTGGCTCTCACTTCAAGCGCACCACTGGTCCGCGCCGACGTCATCACCGACTGGAACAAGACCGCCATGGACGTGATGAAAGCGGTCAACGTCAGCGGCAATCCGTGGACTCGCAGCATGGCGTTGGTGAACGTCTCCATGTCCGATGCGGTCAACTCGGTTCAAAACCGATATTCGCGCTACACGACCGAGCTTCCAATCGATCCGCACGCCTCCGCCGAGGCTGCGGCGGCAGGCGCTGCACGCGAAATTCTCATGCGGCAATACCCCGGCCAAAAGGCGCGCATCGATGCAGCCTTCACGGAGACGATGCAAACGATTCCGGATAACCCCGCACGGGCAGCCGGCATTGCCTTGGGCGAAAAAGTCGCGGCCGCCATTTTCGCCGAACGTCAAAGCGACGCGACAAACGTCCCCGATACGTATCGCCCGATCACCACGCCGGGCGTGTGGGTGCCGACCACGCCGCCGCTGTTCCCGCAATACGCAACGGCCAAACCGTGGGGCATGGAGAGCGCGAGTCAATTCCGGCCGGGACCGCCGCCGGCGCTCAACAGCGCTCTCTATGCGCGCGACTACAACGAAACCAAGGAAATGGGCGGAGCGAAGAGCACGAAGCGGACCGACGCGCAATCCGACGCCGTGCGGTTCTGGACCCAGGCCAATCTGGCGCCTGCATGGTACCAGGCGGCCATGGAGGTTTCGGCCCGGCGCGGACTGTCGGTCGCCGAGAATGCACGCCTGTTCGCGCTGATGTCGATGGCGCTCGCGAACTGCTTCATCGTCGATTGGGACGCCAAATTCCAATATAATGCCTGGCGGCCGATTACCGCGATCCGCAACGGCGACCAGGATGGCAACGACGCGACCGAGCGCGACGCCGGTTGGCAGCCTGTCAATGTCACGCCGATGCATCCGGAATATCCCTCGCAGGCGGGGATCAACGCCGGTGCGGCGCGAGCCGTTCTGGAAGCCGTTTTCGGCAACGGGCCTGAAAGCTTCGTCGCGACAGACACTTCCGACGCGCGCCTGTCGCGCTCATTCGCGAGCTTTGCGCAGATGGACCTGGAGCACAAAGAAGTGCGGATCTGGGGCGGCATTCACTTCCGCAATTCGCTCGAAGTCGGCGAGGAAATGGGCCGCAAGATCGCTGCACATCTGGTGGCCAATTCCATGAAGCCCGTGAGGTAGGGCCATGCCCGGCGCCCTCGCGCGGCGCTTCATCGCGAGCAGCGCACTGCTGCTCGCGGCCTT
>JBBWZU010000616.1:0-12477 GCA_039649225.1 Hyphomicrobiales bacterium
GTGCCGAGATTTCCACCGGTTCGGGCAACGATGTGATCTGGGTCGGCGTCGACAGCAATGGGGCAGGGTGGACGAACCATATCAAGATCGACAGCGGCGATGGCAACGATCACATCACGGTTGCGCTCGCAACGCACGACTACAGCGCAAGCGCATTCTCGGCTGCTTACAATCCGGCCTGGACAACGACAGAAATCAACGGCGGAGCCGGCGACGATGTGATCGAGGGCGGGAAGAGCGCCGATGTGATCGACGGCGGCGCCGGCAAGGATACCGTCGTGCTCCACGGCGATAGAGCCGATTACAGTGTGAGCACCAACTCCGACATCACGACGATTGTCGACCTTCGGCCGCCCGCTGCAAACATGGACGGGACGGACCACCTCATCCATGTGGAAGTTCTGCAATTCGACGATCAAGCAGCTCCGGTTGTCCCCACTGAGCCCGGACTCTATTCAGCTCACGAGACAGCGACTGGTGGCACCGTCGCTTTCACGATCATAATCGCGGACCCGGCGCCAGCTGGTGGGACCCTCGTTGGTCTCGAAACGAGCCCGGCGGACGGCGTTACTATCCCCGCTGCGGTCACCGTGCCCGAAGGTCAGACGACGGCTACGTTTACGGCAGCCGCTCAAGGCGTGGACTTCATTGTCACGGCGCACGTGGGGGCAGCCACCTATTCGTCAGCCGTCGAGATCGAGGATCCTCCGAGTCTTAGTTTCGGCGATGCGGGGTCGATTGCCTTCACGGGCATCAATAGCGATGGGGATAACGACATCGCTTTTGTCGCCCTCACGGATATTGCGGGAAATCGCACGATCGAGTTCGGCGGCGCCTGGTCGCACGGTGCGTTCCAGCATCCGGAGGATCACTGGTCCTGGACGCCGCCGGCGGACGGCGTGGCTGCCGGAACAGTCATCAGGATTGACCACATCCACAGTACGGGCTCGATTTCCACCAACATAGGGACCGTAGCGGGCTCCGGCGATTTAAGCAGTCATGACGAGGCCGTGTTCGCTTACCTTTCGGAGATCACATCAGACGGGCTTGAGCGGCACTTTCTGGCAGGGATATCCAATTCAACCTTCCAGGCATCGGGATCGAATCTGACGGGAACTGATTTGGCGCCGGGCGCCAATGCGCTGGAATTCGGCAATCACGTCGACATTGCCCAATATAACTGGACCAACACGCCTCGCTCGGTGGAGGATTACTTGGCTAGGTTGACCGCACCGGAGAATTGGTCCTCGCAGAGTGCGAGCGGAGATCAGTCGCACGACGGCGTTTCGCCGGATATTCCCTTCCGCACCACGCATTTCGAGTTCCTCGTCTGACTGTCGCTCGATCTGCGCAGAGCTGCGAACTGGCGTGCGCTATTCGGCTTTCGCGGCGCCTCTCAGTCCCGCGCGCTCTATGGCTTGTGCGAGCAGACCGTTTGATTGTGCTTCCCGGACGAAGCCGCGAAGATAATCCATCCCCGCATCGCGTCCTTTCGGAATCGCGATGGCGACATGCTCCGCGCCCCACCGGTCGTCCAGAACGCGAGAGCCAGCCATTTGATCGGACATTTAAAAGAGAATCGGCTTGTTGGTCGCGAACGCATCGAGTTCGCGTTTCTCGAACATGAGAATAGCCTGCCTCAGGTTCTGCGCTGGCACGACAGCGGCGTTTCGCAGAAGCGTCGGCAGTGTACGCTCCGATGTGCTGCCCTGGGTGACGCCGACCCGTATACCGGCTTGGTCGATTGCGGACGCTGCCGCGATCGAGGAACCTGCCGGAACGAGATATCCCAACTCCAGCGAAAGCAGTGTTTGGCTAAATGCAACATCGCGTGCCCGGGCCGGCGTCGCGTTGCTGACCGTGAAATCAACGTCTCCTGCCTTCATTCCATCAAGGACGTCTGCGATCCGCTGGTAGGTCACACGTTCGAAAGGCACGCCAAGGCGTTTAGCCAGCGCTATGCCGAGGTCGATACCCAGGCCGCGGGTTTCACCCGTTTTGGTATCTTGAACCATCGACAGCGGGCTGCCTGGATACGCTCCGACGCGCAACTTGCCGGTCGGTGCCAATACCTCGCGCATGTCCTGCGCCACCGCCGCGGATGATTCATAGGATGCAATGGCCACGATGATCGCAAGGACGGCCAAAAGGCGAAACATCCACATCGACGACGTATCCTTCCGCCACCATGGACTATTGCACTCCGGCAGGCGCGCCGCATCCCCCGATCGGATGATGCTCAAAGCTTGGGCAATTCGCGATTTTCGTCAAACAGATGCGAGCTGTGTATTGAAGCCGTTACGTCACCTGTGAAGAATTGATCATCCGAAACGCCGGCCAAGACTGGGGCCTGCTTGCGGCCAGGCCGCGCTGCTTTGCTGCAAGCGCGACGATGCGGGGACGTGGATGAACTATGAAAGCCTGCTGAACCGGATCTATGGCGCGGTCGCCGATCCGGCGCTCTGGCCGGAAACGCTCACCAGCGTTGCAGATCATCTCGACAGCATCGGCGGCATGTTGATCTACAATGCGCCGCCGGGTGGAAAGAACTTGATGGTTCTTGCGCGATTGGATCCGGATCTCACCGCCGTCTTCCATAAGTACTATGTCTGGAATCCCTGGACGATAGCCATCAAGGATCAGCCCTTCAATCAGGCGATCATTTCCGGCGCATTGGTCGAGCGCCGCATCATCAAGAAGACCGGCTTCTACGCCGACGTGCTGGCGCCGCAGCGCATTGAGGACATGTCCGTCATCAGCCATCGCGGCATGGCGCGTGACGGCGGCGTCGGCGGGTTCGGCTTCAGCCTTTCGGTGGAGGGCGCGGATCGTGCCGAGCAGCATCGCCGACGGCTGCAGCGGCTGACCCCGCATCTGTCTCGCGCGCTCGATGCGAGTTTGCGGTTGGCGCCCCTGGCCGACGGCAGCCGGCAATTGGCGCGCGTGCTTCAACTGATGCCGAGCGCCGCGCTGCTGCTCGACAACAGGCAGCGCATCGTCCACGTCAATCCGGCGGCGGAGCAGCTGCTGCGCGCGGGCGATGGGCTCACGTCCTCGTCCAACGGTGGGCTGTATCTGTCTGCCGTTCTGCCTGACGAACGCCTCGCGCTTGCGCGCAGCCTGGCGCAGGCGCAGCGCGTTGCGGACGGAAGCGGCGATCTTTTGGGCGAGCCCTTGCGTGTAACGCGCCTGTCGGGTGCGGGCCCGCTGCTGGTCGTGCCGGTGCCGCTGCCGCCTCCGGCCTTCTCGCTGTGGGAACTCACCGACACCGCGCGGCTTTTGGTTCTCGTCATCGATCCGGGTGCGCGCAATCTCGCGGCCGCAACGGTGCTGCAGGCCGCCTTCGGGTTGACTCCCGCGGAGGCACGCGTCGCGACGCTGATCGGCAGCGGGTTGAGCGGACCGCAGGCCGCACAAATGCTCGGCGTTTCGCCGGCCACCGTGAAGACGCATCTGGCGCGCTGCTTTGAAAAACTTGGCGTGCGCTCGCAAGTCGAGCTCGCCCGCATGCTGTCCGCGCTGCCGCCTGATCGTGCAAATTTCGACGGCATGACGTGATGCTTGTTAACGTATTTGCGCGCGCCGGATGCATATGTTGCGTCTTCGTCAGCACCCCCCGATCGGGTGATGCGGCCGCTCGTCGTTCCTCGGTAAGATCCTCCGTCGCAATCGGCCGACCGGCCGCGTGCCAACTCTGGCGGGCCTCATCGTCCTGAAAATACTCCCTCCATTTCACATCAGGAGACGGTGATGCCTATCATCAAGGGCGGCAATCGGGACGACACTCTGACCGGCTCCAGCCTGGCCGACCTGATCAGCGGCAGCAATGGCAACGACACGATCGACGGTGGTGCAGGCAACGACATCATCGATGGAGGCAGCGGCAACGATATCTTGAACGGTGGGACCGGAGTCGATCTGCTTATCGGCGGAAACGGCAACGACGTCATTAACGGTGGCTCGGGCAGCGACATCGTGCTCGCCGGGGAAGGGGATGACGTCGTCATTCACGTCCATGCGGAAAATGCCGGAACGTACAATGTGTACGAAGGCGGAAACGGCCGCGACACACTTCGATTGGTGGTCACTGCCTCGGTTTTTGCATCATCGGGATTCCAGGCGGATCTCAGCCGCTTTCAGTCCATGATTGCCCGGCATGGCACGGCTTCCGGCATCTTTGGCAGCCTCGATTTGTTGATCGACTCGTTCGAGCGCATCGAGGTGACCATCGTTGGCAGTAACCAGGCGCCGACGCTGACGCGGATGTCGGCGGCTGTGAACACGGTCGCGGAAGACACCCAACTCGCGATCACGTTTGTCGATATCGCGACGCAAGGCAACGAAGTCGACGTTGATGGCTCGGTGGATGCTTTTGTGGTCAAGGCGGTGAGCACGGGTACGCTGCTGATCGGCACGAGCGCGGGGACGGCAACGGGATGGGCGCCGGGCACCAATGACAGGATTGACGCCACGCATATCGCCTTCTGGACCGGTGCGCCCAATGCCAATGGGATGCTGAATGCTTTCACGGTCGTGGCCGAGGACAATGGCGGCCTGGAGTCGGCATCGCCGGCGGTTCAGGTTCAGGTCAGCGTCAGCAGCGTCAACGACGATCCAAAGGTGGCCGCAGCGCTGACATCGAGCGCGACACAGAACGATTCGGCGTATTCGGTCGATTTGCTGGCCGGCGCTTCCGATGTCGACGCGCACGATGCGTTGCACGTTGCCAACGTCACCGGCCTGGCGACCGGCGTGACGCTGAGTGGCGACCGATTGAACATCAATCCGGGTGCTTACGGGTCGCTCGGGCTCGACGCCTTCGGCGATCCGGAAATCGCGCAGATTGTGATCGGCTATGACATCGCGGACGGGCACGGCGGCGCGGTGCATCAGACCGAAACCATCACTATCAAGGGCATCAACGATGATCCAAAGGTTGCGGCAGCGCTGACATCGAGTGCTACGGAGAACGATGCGGCGTATTCTGTCGATTTGCTGGCCGGCGCGTCCGATATCGACGCGCACGATGCGCTGCACGTTGCCAACGTCACCGGCCTGGCAGCCGGCGTGACGCTGAGCGGCGACCGGTTGAACATCAATCCGGGTGCTTACGGGTCGCTCGGGCTGGACGCCTTCGGTCATCCTGAAACGGCGCAGATCGTGGTCAGCTATGACATCGTGGACGGGCATGGCGGCGCGGTACACCAGACTGAAACCATCACCATCAGCGGTGTCGAAGAGGCAGGCTTCGTCTCAATTGGCGACGTTACGATTGTGGAAGGCGACGCGGGTACGTCTGTCGCGACCTTCACGATAAGCCGCTCGAGCGGCTCGCTGCCATTTTCGGTTGACTTCGCCAGCGCTGACGGTACAGCCAGCGCAGTCTCTGACTATGTCGCCACCTCTGGCACGCTGTCGCTCGCCGCAGGCGAGACCACAAAAGTCATCCAGGTCACCATAAACGGAGACTCGATCGTCGAGGGCGACGAGACATTCTTCCTCAATCTGTCGAACGCCACCGCCGGCGCAACGATTGCGCACGGCCTGGGCGTCGGCATCATCATCAATGACGATGTCGGCGACGGTCTCGTGGATTCCGCAATTCTGAACTCTCCGGCAACAATAACGTCTTATGGGCTCACCGGTCCGATCTTTGGCAGCGTCTTTGAGACCGGCGTGACAGAAGCCCCGGGTGCAGCCAGCAACATTGTCGCACAGCTGGGTTACGGCGGGTTTGGCACGGACCCGACAACAGATGCTGGCTGGATCTGGATCGCCGCCGACTTTTACACGCAAAATGGCAACAGCGATCAATACCAGGCGATCCTTGCAGCAGCCATCGGAGAATACGCTTACACGTATCGCTTCGGCCTTTCCGCCGACAGCAATCCGCCAACCGTCTGGACCTACGCGGACCTCAGTGGGACCGCGGACGGCTTTCAACACGACCAATTGGGAACGTGGACCTCACAAGAAGACGCGGGACCAGGCTCGGTTTCGATCGGCGACGTTACAATTGTGGAGGGCGACGCGGGTACGTCTATCGCGACCTTCACGGTCAGCCGTTCGGGCGGCTTGCTGCCGTTTTCGATTGACTTCGCCAGCGCTGACGGCACGGCAACGGCCGGATCCGACTATCTGGCAGCCTCCGGGACGCTGTTGTTTGCCGCAGGCGAGACCATAAAGGTCATCCATGTTACGATAAACGGGGATACGATCGTTGAGGGGAACGAGACGTTCTTCCTCAGTCTGTCGAACGCCACCGCCGGCGCAACAATCGCGGACGGCCTCGGCATCGGCTCAATCATCAACGACGACACGAGTCCGACGGGCTCCGTCTCGATTGGCGACGTTACGATTGCGGAGGGCGACGCGGGTACGTCTGTCGCGACCTTCACGATAAGCCGCTCGGGCGGCTCGCTGCCATTTTCGGTTGACTTCGCCAGCGCTGACGGCGCGGCCAGCGCGGCCTCTGATTATGTCGCCACCTCTGGCACGCTGTCGTTCGCCGCAGGCGAGACCGCAAAAGTCGTCCAAGTCACCATAAACGGAGACTCGATCGTCGAGGGCGACGAGACATTCTTCCTCAATCTGTCGAACGCCACCGCCGGCGCAACAATTGCGGACGGCCTGGGCGTCGGCGTCATCATCAATGACGATGTCGGCGACGGTCTCGTCGATTCCGCAATTCTGAACTTTCCGGCAACAACAGCGACTGGAGCCGGGCAGTCCACCGGTCCGATCATTGGCAGTGTCTTTGAGACCGGCCTGACAGAAGCCCCGGGTGCAACCAGCAACATTGTCGCACAGCTGGGTTACGGCGGGTCTGGCACGGACCCGACAACAGATGCGGGCTGGATCTGGATCGCCGCTGACTTTTACGCACAAAACGGCAACAATGATGAATACCAGGCGGTCCTTTCAGCAGCCGCCGGAGACTACTCTTACACGTATCGCTTCGGCCTTTCCGTCGGCAGCGATCCGCCAACCGTCTGGACCTATGCGGACCTCAGTGGAACCGCCGACGGCTTTCAACACGACCTATTGGGAACGTGGACCGTGATGGCGTGAGGCCTGGCGCCGACCCGGCGCTCTGGTCCGAGGCGCTCGCCAGCGTTGCAGATCACATCGGCAGCGTCGCCGGCATGTTAATCTACAACGCGCCGCCGGGTGGAAAGAACTTGATCGTTCTGGCCCGATTGAACCCGGACCTCGTGGAAATTTTCCACCAACACCATGTGTGGAATCTGTGGACGCTGGCCATGAAGGACCAGCCGTTCAACAGAGCAACTATTCCCGGCTCTCTGGTCGAGCATCGTGTTATCCAAAAAACCGGCTTCTACGCAGACGTGCTGGCCCCGCAGCGGATCGAGGATACGCTTAACATCAGCCATCTCGTGGCCGCTACAGCGCTGCAATCAGCCTTCGGGTTGACCGCCGCCGAGGCGCGCGTTGCGACGCTGATCGGCAGCGGTCTGAGTGGACCACAGACCGCGCAGGTGCTCGGTGTTGCGCCAGCCACCGTGAAGACGCATCTGGCGCGGTGCTTGGAAAAACTCGGCGTGCACTCGCAAGTCGAGCTTGCCCGCGTGCTGTCCGCGTTGCCGCCTGATCGTGCAAATTTCGACAGCATGACGTGATGCTTCTTAACGCATTTGCGCGCGGCGGATGCACTCGATCCTGACGTAGCGTCCACCGATCGGGTGACGCAAAGTTTTTCGTTCTCCGATAGAATCCCCGCGGTGATTGGCTAATGCCCGCATTCGTTGCGGGCGGATCGTCTTTGATCGTTCTGACGAGAGCATCATGATAAAACGACATCGACAGAACACCGATCGGCTTGCTGCGATCTTGGCTCTCGCCGTCGGCGTGACCTTTGGCGTCGGGCCCGCGGCATCGGATGAACCGCGCAAAGGCTGGTTCACGCCGCGTTGCGCCGAACGCGATATCCAGGCGCTCGCGGTCATTGAGGGATTCAGCGAGATCGACGCGATGCCCGCGGCCTGGCTCGCCAACGCCGGCCTGAACTTTCTGCAAGCGCGCCTCTATTGCCTGTCGCGCGAGGAGGGCAGGGGCATCGCGCTGTATGACCGGATCATCGCGGGTGACGCCAGCATGTCGAACGAGCTGGCGCTGCAATGAACGGTGAACAATGACACTCGCAGACTATTCGATGACGGCCTTTGCGCTGCTGAATGGTGGGCGAGCCATTGCCTACTTTCCGCAGATGATACGGGTCTATCGCGATCCGCACGGCGCGGCCGCTGTCTCGCTTATGACATGGACGCTGTTTGCCGCCGCGAATGTCGCAACCGTGTGCTACGCGCTGACGGTGTCCGACGATCGCGTTGTGGCGATCGTGTTCGCACTGAACGCTGTCGGCTGTGTGGCGATTGCGGCTCTGACGTTCGCAAAGCGCATGCGCATGCCGATCACGCGTTGGCGAGCGATATCGTTGCACAAGATTGCTTCGCTGCGGCATTCGCAAAGTCTCGTTGTGGCGAAACTGTACGAGCAGGCTCAGCCGCGATGCGGGGTGCCGGCGGACTCACCGCGCGAGCAGCATCGCGATGAGATGATCCGCCAAGGTCTGATGAGCTGATCGGGCCGGAGCCTGGGTTGAGCGCAACGGATCTCGAACTTGCGCGCCGAGATCCCTCAAATATTCGGCGCCGCAAGGTGCCTATCCGGCCTGACGGCCCGACGGAGTATGTGCAGGAGCGGGCCGGTGTAGCGGTGCGGCCATGCCTCCGCCTGTCACGGTTCATGTCATTCCGCGGTCAATCCAGCGGCCTTGATCATGACAGCCCATTTCGTGATCTCGTTCTCGACGAATTTTGCAAGATAGTCCTGCGAGCGGTGCTCCAGGGGCACCACATCGGCGCCGATTTTTTTCAGGCGTTCCTGAATCTCCGGCGTACTGATCGCCGCGTCAGTTGCATCACGCAGTTTAGGGCGGAGAACCGGACCCTCACTCCGGTGGCGCAGCTTTTCACCGATTATGCGCGCAACCTTGCAAAGGCGCGGGCATTGGAAAAATAGCATTTGCGAACGGCAAGAAAGTCGTTGATGGGCATCAGGGCCAAAGCGCGCCTATTGTCGCCCGCTTCCCCGGCCGCCCCTTGACCATGCCACGCGGGCAACGCTGCTCGGGTAGGGCTGCGCGCGCCCGACAAGGTTGGACCGGTTTGCCTGCCCGGAACAAACCAGCGCCTCCCAAATCACGCCCGCATAACGCTGGCCGCGCTAGGCCTTCCGTGGGGTCACTCAAAATGGGAGCGGGGCATGACCATTTCGCGTGTGGAAATCAAAGACTACAAGAAATTCGGCCGGAAAATCGTCGAGTGGTCGCTTCATCCGGAAACAAAGCCGAAGGATCTGAAAGATTTCAAGCACCAGACGGCAGGCTTCGTCGAGGTCCCCGACCGGATCAAGACGCTCGAGTTCTATGACAACAATGATCTGTCGGAACTCGTCATCAAGCTTCCGAACAAGGACATGGTCGAGGAATCACTCAAACGCTTTCACGACCCGCATGCGAAATATCCTGTCGCGCCATTCTACTTTGACAAGATTTGCAAGAACCCGCCCAGCATAACGAATCTTGATTTCCTATATTCGCGGATCGCCGACTACACGATTTCGCAGTGCATGTGAGGTAAACTATGTTCCGCTCATTCCCGCGCACGCGGGACCCAGGGCAACAGGCGCTGGAGTTCGCAACCCTGGACCCCCGCTTTCCGCCTTCGCTGAAAGCTTCGGCGGACTCAGGTGCTCACCCGCCGAAGCATCGTGCGTAGGCGGGTCGCGGGGGTGAGCGGAGAGGAACGATTCCATCTCGTCGGAACATGCCTTAGATTCACGGCGCGAGCGGCTGACGCCGATCCGGGACCGGCAATTGGGCGCGTGCCATGCCATCGCGAAGCGCCGCCCAATCGTCGTCACGGCGAATGGGAAACGATTGAAGCACCCAGGACGCGATCGCCGCTTCGGTGGGAGGAGCCGGTGACTGCCAATTTGCCCGCACCTTGTCGATGAGACGTCGCCCGGCGGCGAGGGCTTCACGATCGCGGCCGACGCGGGCGAGGGCCGCAGCGTGCCAAGCGGGCAGGTTCGAGATCACGTCATTCGCGTTCAAGGCTGCCTCGATGCAGCCTTCGTAGTCTCCGCGCAAGAAGCGAATGCCCACCTGGTATCCCCAGTGCGGCAACGAGGGCTTCAGATTCAGGCTGAGCGCGCGGTCCGCGATGGCGCCCGCCTGCTCGGTCCGGCCGGAGAACGAGAGACCTTGCGCAGCCGAGATGAGGGTCCAGGGATCGTGCTCGTTCAGGTCCATGGCAAGCTCGAACTCGAGCTCGGCCAGGTCGAAACGCCCGCTCATGGCGAAGGACCAAGCCAGTGCCAGATGCGTGCGGGAGTCCAGAGGATCAAGCTGAATCGCGCGTTTCGCGAAGGCCAAGGCACGGTCGTGCCGCTCGTTGGTGCGCATGATGCCCGGCAGGACGATGTGCTCGGAGTTCTCGAGTTGAACCAGGCTGCCGTAGACCGGCGCGAACTGAGGTTCATCCGCGATGATCGCCTGGAAAAGCGTTGCGGCGCGGGCGCGATCGACCGCGCTCCAGCTGAACAGCAAATGCTGTCCGCGCAGCCAGCGGTCATAGGTGCCGAGCGAGACATCCGGTTGCCGCGCCGTGGAGGTCAGCCGGTCGGCGGAGAGGTGGACATTCAGCGCAAGTGCGATGCGGCCAACCATTTTTTGCTGCGCCGTGAACCATCGGTCCGCTTCCGGCCGATAGCTCTCGCTCCAAATATAGCGGCCTTCGGGCAGGCTTTTGATGGTCAGCGTGAGAAAGACGCATGTGTCGTCCTCGCCGACAACCGCCCCCACCTTGAAATACCGGGCGGATTTTCCCTCAAAGGTCCGGATGAAATCCGCGTCGGAGACCTCGCCGTCGAGCACGGTCCACTCGCGAAAGCGCACGAGCTTTGCAATGAGATCCTGGCGCAGCGCCCGCACGAGGTAACGGCTGTGGTCGCTGACCCCGCCATTCTCGAACTCGGGCACCAGGAGAATCGAGTGGACCTCACTGACCTGTGCCTGGATGGAAGGAACTGCGGCGTTGCCTGACGGGCCGCGTGGCGTTCGCAAGGGTTCGTTGCCGCCCGGCGCGGCGCTCTGCGGAATCGGTTCAACCGGATCCCCGCGTTTGATCCTCACGACCAGGTCTTGCGTCTGCGGCGACGGCTCGGTGTCGTACTCCTCCTCGAGAAGCTCCCAGAGGCTCTTGTAAGCCTTGAGTGCGCCGGAGACGTCTCCTTGCTCGGCATAGGCCTGCATCAGGCGGCGGCAAGCCATCTCGTTGCTCGGGTCCAGATTGCATAACGCGGTCGCGATGGGTTTCACCGCGGCAAGCGTGCGCGCGCGCGCAAGCGCCGTCTCCAGCAGGCTCTCGAGGCGCTGCTTGAGAACTTCGCGCTGAACCAGGAGCCAAGCGCGGAACGCCGGATCGACATCGATCAGGTCGGCCAACAGGTGCTCGGTCAGTCTCGTGCGCTCCAGAAGCAACGGATGGACATCGCCGCGTTCCGCTTCGCGCAAGACAGATGATATGTCCACGTCGAGCGCGTGCTTCTCGATACGCACGTCGTTTCGGCCGATGTGCAGGCCGGCAAAGCTCAAGTCATCAAGAACGTCGCGAACGCCATGCAAGATCTGGCGTAGCGACGTTTGGGCCTTCTTCTGATCCGTCTCGCTCCAGAGCAAGCCGCATAGCCGCTCGCGCGATTCGGCGGGTTGCGGACTGAGCGCCAGATAGGCCAGGAGCGCCTGGGTTTTCCGGCGGCCGACGGTGGCGACACGGTCCCCGCGCGACAGATTGAACGCGCCGATCAGCGACATGGAAACCGCGTAAGCGGGCAACAGGCGCTGTTCGGCGGTGGTCCTCATTGCGGTTGCGCCATGCATGACACGCTAACGCCGGATCCCTCGCCAGCTGCCGCCAGATTACAGCAGCGGAATGCCGACCGCATAGGGGGAACACCCGCCGGTTTCCAAGATTGTTCGCGCCAACCGCTGCGATTCCCATGCGGCCGGGAGCGGCTGAAGCGCAGGCGCGAAGGCGCGCACACACGGCACGCCGATGTCCGGGCGGGCGAGATCAAGCACGAAGCATTCGACGCGGCGCGCTTCGAGCTTACCCGCCACCCATTCGAGTTCGCCGCCGGCGCTCATTTCCGGCGGCAAATCGCGCGACATCGGCGGCAAGGCCGCGAATAGCGCGCCGCACGCCGCGGGGATGATGCTATCCACACGGAGCTTGTGCCGGCGATCGGCCGGTGTCAGCGCGCAGACGCGCTCGAGCTTTTCGTGCACGAGATGGTTGGCCAATTCCATTTGGCACATTTCGAGCAGCGCGGAGCAGGTGGCTTCTTCGAGGCTGACCCGCGCCGCGAGTCCACATGCAAAGTCGCGGCCTT
>JBBWZU010000634.1:0-5401 GCA_039649225.1 Hyphomicrobiales bacterium
GCATCACGACCGCCGGACCCTTGCCGCCGACGCGCACATAGATAGTCGCGCCGTCCGTCTTGATCATTTCGGTACGGACGCCGACGAATTTCTCGATCTTTGCGGCGGCGGGCAGTGTCATGCCGGCGACAAGCGCGGCGACAGCAAGGCAGCTCAGAATGCGCATGTGGTCATGGTCCCGTGAACGGATTGAAGCAACCGATAGCACACGAACCTGCGGCGTATCGCTTGAAATTGCGGCAATCGCCTTGAGGGTGCCTCAAAATTAATGCATCGCTGCTTCGACGAAGCGGTTGGTATAGGTGTCCTCCAGCCGGATCGTCTTGGCGCGCACTTTTTCGTTGAACTCGCTCAAGACCGCCTTGGCGCGTTCAAGGTCCTTGATGTCGAAGCTGCCTTTGGCGGGAAACATCGGCTTGGAATGGCCGATCACGTCCGCGAACAGGCCCGGATCGCCAAGGCCGTACTCGGCCGGCAGCGCCGCCGCGATCTCGGCCGGCGGCGTCTTGTCGATCCATATCAGCGCTTGCGCGAACGCGTTGACGAGCCGCTGGATGGTGACGGGGTTTTTCGCAATGAAGGCGCCGGTCGAATAAAGACACGACGCTGGATACGAACCGCCGAACGCCTTGGCGGAGCCGTCCGATGTGCGTCCGTCGACCATCACGTGCGCCAGCTTGCGCCGCTCCAGCACCGTGATGGCAGGATCATAATTCATCACCGCATCGATCGACTTGTTCTCCAGCGCCGCGACCGCGGCCGCGCCCGATCCGACGCCGATGATGCTGACATCTTCGGGTTTCACGCCGGCGCGCACCAGCAGATAGCGCAGCAGGAAATCCGTCGAGGAGCCAGGTCCCGTGACGCCGATCTTCTTTCCTTTGAGGTCTTTCGTTTCCCGGATGGTGCCCGCAAGATCGTCGCGCACCGCGAGCGCGATCCCGGGATTGCGGTTGAGCAGGATCACGCAGCGAACGTCCTGCCCCTCGGCCTGCATCTGCACGGTGTGATCGTAGAATCCGACCACGACGTCGCTCGATCCCCCGATCAGCGACTGCAGCGCCTTGGCGCCGCTGGCGCCGAAATTCTGCACCGTGACGTCGAGGCCTTGGTTCTTGAACAGGCCTTTGGAGTCGGCGACGGGAAGCGGGAGATAGGAGATGATGAAGGTGCCGATCGAGAGCGTCAGCTTGGGGTGCTCGATCGGCTGCGCGCCGGCGCGGATGGGCGCAAGCGCAATGATCGCAAGCGCCACACACGCGCGGCTGAGCCATCCGGTTCCCATGACCAATCCTCCCGCCGATTTTTCGTTACGGATAGCGCAGCATGACCCTCACCATTGTGCAAGGCCGTTGGTACTGCTTCTATCCCTCCCCAAGGGGGGGCCGCGCAGCGGCCGGGTGGGGCCTTATGGCAAACGAGATCGCCCGCAAGCTGCGCAAAGCCATGACCCGCCAGGAGGTCAAGCTCTGGGTAAAACTTCGAGAGCTTCGCGCACTCGGCCATCACTTTCGCCGGCAATCGCCGCTCGTAAATTACATCGTCGATTTCGAGTGCCGCCGGTCGCGCCTCGTCATAGAGGTCGACGGCAATCAACACGGCTTCGAAGACCATCGGCGGCGTGACGAGATTCGAGACAAGACGTTGCGGGAGCTGGGATACAGAATTCTCAGGTTTGCAAACTTTGAAGTCGAGCGGGAGTTCGATGGCGTCTGCGAAGCAATCTGGTTGGCGCTAGAGACAGGACCCCACCCGGCCGCTGCGCGGCCACCCTCCCCTGAAGAAGGGGAGGGATGCGACCGAGTGTGACGCGCTGTCTTCTTATCCCTCCCCGGAGGGGAGGGTGCCGCCGAAGGCGGTGGGTGGGGGTTTCGCAATGACGTCGATTCTTTGGCCGATGCTGGCCTATATCGGCTGGGTGTTCCTGCTCTACGCCTGGCTCACCGTAGCCCGTCAACGTGCCGTGAAGCGCGGCGAGGTCGAATACGCCTCTTTCGCGCACGGCGAGGAGCCGCCTGACATCGACCGGATTACCCGCAATCTCGCCAACCAGTTCGAGCTGCCGGTCATCTTCTATGCGGTGGTGGTTCTGCTGATTGCGACGGGACGGGTCACTACGATCGACGTTGCCGCCGCCTGGGTCTTCGTCGCGGGCCGCGTGATCCATACGCTGGTGCAGACGCTGACCGACAATGTGCCGCTGCGCGGGCAGGTCTTTCTCATTAACTTCGTGGGCGTTGCGGTTCTGGTCGGCCACGTCGTTCTGCTGGCTTTGCAGGGGCTGGGGCGCTAGACGGGTGCGTCCATAAGACGGAGGCCCGCCATGCCCGAAACCGCCCGCCGCATCGTGCTTGCGTCCCGCCCCGTGGGTGAGCCGAAGCCGTCCGACTTTCGCCTGGAAGAATTCGCGGTTCCGCAGCCCGGGCCCGGCGAGATCCTGCTGCGCACGAAATTTCTCTCGCTCGATCCCTATATGCGCGGGCGCATGAGCGACGCGCCGTCTTACGCCAAGCCGGTCGGCGTCGGCGAGGTGATGGAAGGCGGCACCGTCAACGAGGTCATCGCGTCCAACAATGACAAATACGCCGTCGGCGACATCGTGCTCGGCCATACCGGCTGGCAGACTCACGCGGTGTCGAAAGGCGTTGGCCTGCGCAAGCTCGATCCCGGCGTCGCGCCGGTTTCGACCGCGCTTGGCGTGCTCGGCATGCCGGGCATGACCGCCTATACGGGGCTGCTGGAAATCGGTCAGCCGAAGGAGGGCGAAACCGTCGTCGTCTCAGCCGCCTCGGGCGCGGTCGGATCGGTGGTCGGACAGATCGCCAGGATCAAAGGCGCGCGCGCTGTCGGGATCGCGGGCGGGCCCGATAAGTGCCGCTACGTGACCGAGCAGCTTGGCTTTGACGCCTGCGTCGATCACCGCGCGGCGGATTTTCCCGAGCAGCTCAAGGCCGCATGCCCGAAAGGCGTCGACGTTTATTTCGAGAATGTCGGCGTGCCGGTGTTCGACGCGGTGCTGCCGCTGTTCAACCCGTTCGCCCGCATCCCGGTGTGCGGGCTGATCGCGCAATACAATATGACCGAACTGCCGCCCGGCCCGGATCGCGTGCCCTTGCTGCTGCGTAACATCCTGACCAAGCGGCTCACATTTCGCGGCTTCATCGTCAGCGATTTTGCGGCGAAATTTCCCGACTTCATCCGCGACATGCCGCAATGGGTCGGTCAAGGCCGCATCAAATATCGCGAGGATATCGCCGAAGGGCTGGAGAATGCGCCGCAGACCTTCATGGGCCTGCTCAAGGGCAAGAACTTCGGCAAGCAGCTCGTTCGGATCGCGGAGTAGGTCATGAATATCCAGATGGTTCTGCTGCCGGTCTTCGTGCAGGTCGGCCTCACCTTTGCGCTGATGTTCTGGATGGCGAGGGTGCGCGCCGGATGCCTCAAGCGCGGCGAGATCAAGATGCGCGATATCGCGCTCGGCCAATCGGCGTGGCCCGCGAAGCCGCAGCAGGTCAGCAATTGTTACGCCAGCCAGTTCGAGCTTCCGCTGCTGTTTTATGTTCTGGTGATCTTTGCCTGGATCACCAGGCAGACCGATCTGATCTTCCTCGTGATGGCGTGGATCTTCGTCGTCTCGCGGTTGGTGCACGCCTATGTCCACACGAGCTCGAACCACGTCCCGACGCGCTTTAATGCATTCGCGGTCGGCGCGATCGTCCTGCTGCTGATGTGGATCATTTTCGCCGTTCGCATCCTCATCATCTGATGACACCATCCGCACGACTTTCCGCCGCCATTGAAGTGTTCGCCGATATCGAGACGCGCCGCCGCCCGGCCGCGCAGGCGCTCAAGGATTGGGGCATCGCGCATCGGTTCGCCGGCTCCGGCGACCGCGCGGCGATCGCCGGCCTTGTCTATGACGCGCTGCGCCGCAAGGCCTCGTCCGCCTGGATCATGGGCGCCGACACGCCACGCGCGGTGCTGCTCGGGATGCTGGCGCGGGAACGCGCGCTGGATGTCACGGCGATCGCCAAGCTGAGCGACGGCGCGCGCTTTGCGCCAAAACCGCTGTCGGACGACGAGCATGCGCGGCTGCGCGCCGCGAGCCTCGAGGGCGCGCCCGAGCATGTGCTGGGCGACTATCCCGACTGGCTCGATGCGTCATTGGCTGCGGCCTTCGGTGAAAGCCGCGCCGAGGAGGGGGCCGCATTGGCCTCGCGCGCGCCGCTCGACCTGCGCGTCAATACGCTCAAAGCAAGCCGCGAGGAGGCGGCCGAGGCGATCGGTGAATTGAAGCCGCAGCCGACGCGCTGGTCGCCGATCGGTCTGCGCGTCGTGGTCGCGCCCGATGCGAAAAGTCCCGCGATCCATGCCGAGCCGGCCTTCCTCAAGGGGCAGATCGAGATCCAGGACGAAGGCTCTCAGCTTGCAGCCCTTTTGGCCGGCGCCAAACCCGGCGAGCAGGTGATCGATCTGTGCGCCGGGGCGGGCGGCAAGACGCTGGCGCTCGCAGCCAGCATGGACAACCAAGGCCAGATTTTCGCGACCGACACCGACAAGCGCCGTCTCGCCCCGATCCACGACCGCATCGCGCGTGCCGGCGCGCGCAACATTCAGGTCATCACGCAGCGCACCGATAAGGACATGCTGGCGGATCTTGCCGGCACCGCGGACCTGGTGCTGATCGATGCGCCCTGTACCGGCACCGGCGCATGGCGGCGCAATCCGGATGCCAAATGGCGCGTGCGTCCCGGCGCGCTTGCCGAGCGGCTGAAGGATCAGGCCGAGGCGCTCGATCATGCGGCCACGCTGGTCAGGCCGGGCGGGCGCATCGCCTACATCACCTGCTCGGTGCTCGACGATGAGAACGGCGCGCAGGTGCGTGCCTTTGCGGGCCGTCATTCGGAGTTCGCGGTCGTGCCGCCCGCCGAGGTCACGGCCGCGCTCGGCGAGCGCGGCTTCCTGTTCCGCCGCGTCGTGCTGATGTCGGAGGCCGGCCTGCTGATGACGCCGCGCCGCACCGATACCGACGGGTTTTTCGTCAGCGTCCTGCGCCGTAGTTAGGAAGAGCAGACCGTGGGTTTTGAGAATCTCGGCAAGATGGTGCAAATCGCGGCCGCGGCGCTGGGCATTCCGGCCGCGGCGGCAGGGACTTACTCGGTCTATCAAACCTATTTCACGAACGAAGCCGTGTGCCAGAAGCTTCGCGTTTCGATCGTCTCAACAATGGAGCGCAACGTCGCGCCGGACGCCAAGCGCACGCTGCTGCTGAAAGACGTCGCCGAATTCGATCGAAAATGCCAGGACACCGATCCCGACGCGCATTCGCTGTTCCAGGCTGCGATTCGCCCGGTGCAGGCGTTGACGCCGGCATCAGCCGTTGCGTCCGGGCCGTCTCCAG
>JBBWZU010000730.1:0-3589 GCA_039649225.1 Hyphomicrobiales bacterium
GAGGCCGACTACACCGACATGGTGGCGCTCGACCGCTTCGCCAATGACGTCGACGTCGTCACTTATGAATTCGAAAACGTCCCGCACGAGACCGCGACGTTCCTCTCGGCGCGCAAGCCGGTATTGCCCGATCCGAAAGTGCTGGCGACGACGCAAGATCGGCTGATCGAGAAGGAATTCGTCAAAAGCCTCGGTATCGGCACGGCCGGTTTCGCGGCGGTAGACTCGCCTGCGGGACTGACGGCCGCGCTGAAGACCATCGGCCAGCCCGCGGTGCTGAAAACCCGCCGCTTCGGTTACGACGGCAAGGGCCAGATGATGCTGCGCAATGGCGGCGATCCGGCCGTGATCTTCGATGAACTCGGCGGCCAGCCGCTGATTCTGGAAGCCTTCGTGCCGTTCTGGCGCGAGATCTCGGTCGTGGCGGCGCGCTCGCAGGACGGCCAGATCGAATGCTTCGATGTCGCCGAGAACGAGCACCAGGACCACATCCTCAAGACCTCGCGCGTGCCGGCCGCCGTCACGCCGGCGGTCGAGACCGAGGCGATCCGCATCGCGGCGGCGATCGCCGAGGCTTTCGGCTATGTCGGCGTGCTGGCGGTCGAGATGTTCGTCGTCAAGGACGGCACAGGTCATGCGGTGCTGGTCAACGAAATCGCGCCGCGGGTGCACAATTCCGGCCATTGGACCATCGACGGCGCATCGGTCTCGCAATTCGAGCAGCACATCCGCGCGGTGGCGGGCCTGCCGCTCGCGATGCCGATCCGGCGCGGGCGGATCGAGATGACTAATCTGATCGGGGCGGATGTCGAGGACGTGCCGCGCTGGCTCGCGACCCCCGGCGCCGCGGTACATCTCTATGGCAAGACCACCGTGCGGCCGGGCCGCAAGATGGGGCATGTGACGCAGGTGTTCCCGATCTGACCGCCATGCTCGCGATTTTGCCGGGATTCAGATATAGCTATGGGGCGTGGGTGGGAGTTTCCTGATGGCAAGGCGCGCGGCCGCGATTGTGGCTTTGGTGGTTCTCGGGCTCTCGCTGGCCGGATGCAGCCGGTGCGGCTGGATTTGGGAGGACTGGCGGTCGCCAGGGTCCTGTCGCAGCGATATGATGCCGGAAAAATAGCCGGCCGCAGTTTCGCGCCTCGGTGGACTTTCTCAATCCGTTCTGCTACTGCCGCGTGCCCGGCTGGGATTCGTCCGCTCCGAGCGGATGACCTTTGCCGGTACCCAATTCAAGTTTCGACCGAATTTCCTATCAGAAGGAATGATGCGTGCAGGTTCTCGTCCGAGACAATAACGTCGATCAGGCCCTCAAGGCGCTCAAAAAGAAGATGCAGCGCGAGGGCATTTTCCGCGAGATGAAGCTTCGCGGCCACTACGAGAAGCCCTCCGAAAAACGCGCGCGCGAGAAGGCGGAAGCGATCCGCCGCGCCCGCAAGCTGGCCCGCAAGAAGGCGCAGCGCGAAGGTCTGCTGCCGGGCAAGCCGAAGGTGATGCGTCCGGGTCCGGGTGGTCCGGGCGGCGCGCGTCCGGGTGGTTTCGGCGGCGGCGCCGGTGGTGCCGGCGGCGGTGGTGGTTTCAGCCGCGGACCGCGCTAACCGAACCGCTCAGAGCTTTGTGTGACGGCGCGGAGAAATCCGCGCCGTTTTTGTTTTCTGTCGTGCTTAGCGCTCCTCGATGAACTTCATCGCCACACCGGACGCGCCGAAGGTGTCGAGATCGTTGTGGCCGCCGCCGGGGAATCGCACCATCCGCTTCTTGCCCGGAATCAGGCTGAACAACCGCTGGCCATATTGGATTGGAATTATGCGGTCGGCGTCGCCGTGTATGATCAGCACCGGCGCCGTGACACGCGCAATGCGCAGGTCGGAGCGAAACTGGTCTTTCATCAACAACCGTACGGGCAAGAACCAGTACTGCGCGGCCGCGACATCGACTGTGGATGAGTAGGGCGCTTCCAAGATCAGGCGGCTGACCGGTTTTTCGGCGGCGAGCGCGATCGCGACGCCCGTACCGAGCGACTCGCCCCATGCCGCGATCCGCCCCGGATAGCGCGCGGCCGCAAATGCGTATGCGGCGCGTGCGTCTTCGATCAGACCGGCCTCGGTCGGCTGCCCGGTGGATCCGCCGTAGCCGCGATAGCTCACGCCAATCAAGCCGATGCCGCCGGCCGCTAGCTTCTTGAAACGATCCGCGCGCAGACGTAGCGCGCCGCCATTGCCATGGAAGTACAGCACCACCGGCTTGTTGCCGCGTGGCGGCAGGTGCCAGACGATGATCGTCTCAGCCCCGGAATCGAGCGTCACCTCTTCGGCCCGCGGCAATCCCGCGGCGGCCGGTGCGGTGCGCACAGCTTCAGGAAAATACATCAACGCGCGCTGGGCGAAGAACATGAGTCCACCGAGGCTGAGATAGCCAACGGCCGCGATGATGAATGTCCATTTAAGATAAACCATCGGAACCCATTGAACGCGCACGCGAATATGCGCGACTAACCTTGCAAGTAGGGAACAACAATGAACAATGACAATCCCGTGGATGCTACCGGCCCCGTCGCAGATGCCCCCGCGCCAGATCCCGGCGCGGGGCAGGCTGCGGCTGATCAGGCCGCGCAGGCGAAGAAACCCGCTGAGGAAACCGGCGTGATGGACGTCATCTCCGGCGCGGTGGAAGGCGTGTGCGATGTCGCCGACCTCGCGAGCGGCGTACTGTCGATCTTTGACGTATGATGCGCCGAACAATCCGACGTCAGAATGACACGCAAGCGGGCCGCGTGGCGATGCCCACGGATTTTTGCGCGAACTGCTTTTTGTAGGCCGCGACAACCGCGGCGATCTTATCGTTCACCGGCTCATCGGCGGCGATAATGATCCGCAGCACCCGGCTGCGCTCGCGCACCACGACCTTGCGCGCCGGATCGCGCCATTGCCCGGTGGTTTCATAGACCGTCAACCCATCGGGAAAACGCGGCGTGACCTCGCGCGCGAGGAATTGCCGCCAGCGCGCCTCGCTCGCCTTGCCGCGGCCGAGCAGAAACTCGACGTCGAGCATCGGCTTTTGCGGCGGCGTGCAGGACAGAGTCTGCGCGGATGCGCCGCCGATCGAGACCACGCATGCCCCGCAGACGAGCCAGAATACGAAAAGGCTCAACGCCCGTCTCATAGCGGGCTCGGCAACACGACCTCGCGCATGACCCGGATCGGCGGGAGTCATTGCGCCGATCAAGAGCCTGCGATGGCTAATCGGGAGCACCGGAACGTCCAAGGTTCACCACGCGTTGAATGGGCTTGGAATGATGCCACATCAACGGAAGGTTCGACACCACAAGGGAGAGCAGGATGGCCGTCCAGTTCAATCATACTATCTTGTCAGCCCGCGACAGCCGGGCGTCGGCGAAATTCCTGACGGAGATGCTCGGTCTGCCGGCTCCTACTCACTGGGGACCGTTCGAGATGGTTACAACCGAGAACGGAGCCAACCTCGATTACATGGACAGGGACAAGATCACGCCGCAGCACTACGCGTTCCTGGTCGATGACGCCGAGTTCGACGCGATCTTCGAGCGCATACGGGCGCGCAAGCTTCC
>JBBWZU010000763.1:0-4292 GCA_039649225.1 Hyphomicrobiales bacterium
TGATCAAGCAGGTGCGGCCGCAGGTGCTGGTCAAGGGCGGCGATTATTCGCGCAAAGAGGTCGTCGGCTACGACATCGTCGAGGCGGATGGCGGCGAAGTGCTGCTGATCGATCTCGTGCCGGGCCAGAGCACCAGCGGCATGGTCGCGCGCTCGGGCGGACGCCCCAAGACCGGCACGTGAGCGTGCGGCTGGGGGCATGAGCATGCCGCGGCTGAGCGCCATCATCATTACCAGGAACGAGGCATCGAACATCGGCGATTGTCTCGACAGCCTGGCGTTCTGTGACGAGCGCATCGTGGTCGACAGTGACAGCACCGATGGCACATTGTTGATCGCGCGGGAAAAAGGCGCACGCATCGCGACGCATGGCTGGAAGGGCTTCGGTCCGCAGAAGAATTATGCGCTCTCGCTGGCGCATGGCGATTGGGTGCTGTCGATCGATGCCGACGAGCGCGTGACGCCGGAACTGGCGGTGGAAATCCGCAAAGCAATCGCTGAGGGCAAGGCGGACGGCTTCGAGCTCTCGCGCCGCTCCAGCTTCTGCGGCCGGATGATGCGCCATTCGGGCTGGTTTCCCGACCGCGTGCTGCGGCTGTTCCGCCGCGACATTGGCCGCTTCACCGACGATCTCGTCCATGAGCGCGTCGTATGCGACGGCAAGACCGCGCGGCTGAAAAACGCGCTGCTGCACTATCCGGTGGCGCGGCTGGAGGATGCGATCCGGCGCATCGATCAGTATTCGACGCTGGGCGCCGAGAAGCTTGCGGCTTCGGACCGCAAGGTATCTTTCTACTCCGGCATCACGCATGGCGCCGGGACATTCCTGCGCGTCTATGTGCTCAAGCTCGGGTTCCTCGACGGTGCGGCGGGCTTCATGCTTGCGGTCGCCAACGCGGAAGGCGCCTATTATCGCTACATGAAGGCGTGGCTTGCGAGGCAGCGGCGTGAATGAGCTGATCTCGGTTATCATCGCGGTCTACAATCGCGCCGACGCGCTCGGCGCGGTGCTGCGCTCGCTCGCGCGCCAAAGCGACAAGAATTTCGAGATCGTGATTGCCGACGATGGCTCGGGCAGCGAAGTCCGCGACGTGATCGCCGCCTGGACGCCGCGTCTTGGCGTCCCGATCAGGCATGTATGGCACGAGGATCGTGGCTACCTTCTGCCGGAGATCCGCAACAAGGCGTTGCGCGCGAGCGCCGGGCGCTACATCGTCTGGCTCGATGGCGATTGCATCGCGCGGCCGGATTTCGTCGCGGCGCATCGCGCGCTCGCCGAGCGCGGCTGTTTCGTCGGCGGCAACCGCGTGCTGCTGTCTGAACGGTTGACGCGCCGCATCCTTGCCGAAAATCTCGAGCCGGAAACCTGGCGCGCCGCGACCTGGTTGGTGCTGCGCGCGCGCCGCGATGCCAATCGCATCGTCCCGCTGTTCGCCCTGCCGCTCGGGCCGCTGCGCAAGCTGCAGGCGAAACGCTGGGAGGGGGTGCGCGGCGGCAACATGGCGTATTTCCGCGAGGATCTGGAGCGGGTCGACGGCTTCGATGCATCTTACGTCGGCTGGGGCCCGGAGGATTCCGACGTCGTGATCCGCATGATCCGCAGCGGCATTCGGCGCAAGGATGGGCGCTTTGCCACCGGCGTGCTGCATTTATGGCACAAGGAGGCCGATCGCTCCCGGCTGGTGGCCAACCGGGCCAAGCTCGATGATCTTTTAAAGTCGGATCGCGTGCGCGCGTTGCGCGGCCTCTCGGCGCTCGACGAGCAGCCATTGGCGCGTCGCCGGAACGCATGAGATTGGCAGTGCTGATGGACCGGACATGGCAGATGCGATGACCGACACGCTCATCAGCCGCGCGTTCGATCGCGCGCGTCTGGAACTGGCGGCCGACTGGCTCGCGGTGGGTGCGGTCGCCGCCATGCCGTGGTCGACGTCGATTTCGCAGATTCTCATTGTCGCCTGGCTGGTCGTGCTGATTCCGACCCTCGGCGTCGCGGCGCTGCGGCGCGAGGTGCAAAGCCTCGCGGGCGGCCTGCCGGTGCTGCTCTGGCTGCTGGGCCTCGTTGGAATGCTGTGGGCTGACATTCCGTGGGCCGAGCGGTTCGCCGGCCTTGGCGGTTTCAACAAGCTGCTGGTCATTCCGCTGGTGCTCGCGCAATTCCGCCGCTCCGGGCGCGGCCGCTTCGTGCTCTACGGATTTCTCGCTTCCTGCGTGGCGCTGTTGATCGCGTCGTTCGTGACGTGGTTTCCGGCCTTTCAGGTGACCGGGAAGGCGCCGGGAATTCCGGTGCGCGACTACATCGCGCAGAGTACCGAGTTCCTGATCTGCGCCTTTGCGTTGCTTGGGCTGGCGTTCGAGGCGTGCCGGACGCGGTCATGGAGACTGGCGGTCGGGGCCGCGCTGCTGGCCGCACTGTTCGTGGCGAACATTCTCATGATCGCGACCGGGCGCACCGGTTTGGTCGTGATCGTGCTGCTGCTCGTGATCTTCGGATTCCGGCTGCTGGGCTGGAAAGGCGTCATCGCCGGCTGCGTTGCCGCGGTCGTGCTCGGCGCGCTGGGCTGGACGGCCTCACCTTTCCTCCGCACGCGCGTGATGCAAAGCATCAACGAGACGCAGGACTTCCAGACTTCGAACGCGCCTTCGCCGACCGGTCAGCGGCTGGAGATGTGGCAACGGTCTCTCGGTTTCATCAAGACGGCGCCGGTGATCGGCCACGGCACCGGCTCGATCCCGGATCAGTTCCGCAGCACTGCGGTGGGCGAGGGGTTGTCCGGGATGCACGCCAACAATCCGCACAGCCAGGTTTTCGCGGTCGCGATCCAGATCGGATTGATCGGCGTTGTGGTCCTGCTCGCGATGTGGCTCGCACATCTGATGCTGTTTGCCGGCGGTGGGCTCGTGCCGTGGATCGGCATCGTCATCGTGATCCAGAACATCGTCTCCTCGCAGTTCAATTCGCATTTGTTCGACAGCCTGCATGGCTGGCTCTACGTGTTCGGCTTCGGCATTGTCGGCGGCATGGCGCTGAGGCCGCGGGCCGGCTCGTCTTCGGCGGGCACCACATCCGAGGAGCCGTGATGGCCGCCGCGCCGCGGAGCATTCTCGTCGTCGCGCTGCGCCGGCTCGGCGATGTGCTGCTGACGACACCGCTGATTCGCAGCCTCAAGCGCGCCTATCCGGATGCCGCCATCGACGTGCTGGTGTTCAAAGGCACGGAAGGCATTCTCGGCGGCAACCCGGATGTCGCTTGCGTCATCACGATGCCGGCGCGACCGACGCCGGCCGAGACGTTCGCCTGCGCCCGCAAGCTGTGGCGCCGCTACGACCTCGCATTCTCCACCCAAAGCGGTGACCGGCCGACTTTGTTCGCGTGGGCGGCGGGGCGGCGCAGTATCGGCTTCGTCGAGGGGAACGGCGTTGCGAGCCGCGTGAAGCGTTTCGCGCTGAGCCGGCTGGTCGAGACGGTGCCCGACACTCATCGGGTACGCGAGATGCTGCGCCTGTCGGAGGCGATCGGCGTTCCGGCGCTGGCCGAGGTCGTTGCGCCGCGCGGCGCCGAGCGGCCGCGCGCGGCGCCGCCGCGCTCCTATGCGGTGATCCATGCCGTGCCGATGTTCCGCTACAAGCGCTGGACCGATGCGGGATGGCGCGCGCTTGCGGCTGGACTCAGCGCGCGCGGGCTTGCGGTGGTGGCGACCGGGGGGCCGGGCGAGGCCGAGCGCCGCTACCTCGACGGCGTGTGGAACGGCACGGACGTGCAACGCCGCGATGGCGTGCTCACCTGGGGCGAGCTGGCCGCGCTGATCGGTCAATCTGCGATCTATGTGGGGCCCGATACCTCGGTGACGCATCTTGCGGCCGCGACCGGAGCGCCGACCGTCGCGCTCTATGGTCCGACCGACCCGCGCCTTTGGGGGCCCTGGCCGGCGGGCGGGCTCGACATGCCCTGGGCCGCCTCCGGAACCATCCAGAACCGCCGCAATGTGTGGCTGGTGCAGAATCCGCAGCCCTGTCTGCCGTGCCAGCGTGAGGGCTGCGAACGCCATATCGAGAGCTACAGCCGGTGCCTGGACGAGCTTTCCGTCGGTCAGGTCCTGACGGCGGCGGATTTGGCGCTCAAGGCAGCGGTGCCGGCTGCATTGCGCGCCAGTGGCGCGCAGTCCTAAACGCCGGTATGGGAATGGCATGATCCAGCGTTTGCCCAGCGTCCGCCCATGCTGAAGTTGCCGAGCCTCACGCCGCGCCAGTATCTGATCGTGGCGCACGATCTTGCCGTGACGGTGCTCGCGA
>JBBWZU010000768.1:0-5303 GCA_039649225.1 Hyphomicrobiales bacterium
AGACTGAAGCGATGAGCGCGCTGCTCGAGGTCCGCGATCTGACGACGCATTTCGCAACCCGCGCCGGCACCGTGAAGGCGGTCGAGGGCGTGTCGTTCGACCTTGCGGCCGGCGACGTCGTCGGACTGGTCGGCGAGTCCGGCTCGGGCAAAAGCGTGACGGGCCTTTCGATTCTCGGCCTGATCGATCCGCCGGGCCGGATCGTGGCCGGGTCGGTCCGGCTCGCCGGCCAGGAGCTTGTCGGGCTCGATCGCGAGGCGCTGCGGTCGTTGCGCGGCCGGCGCATCGCCATGGTGTTCCAGGACCCGATGAGCATGCTCAATCCGGTGCTCACCATCGCGGCGCAAATGCGTCTGGCGCTGGAAGCCCACGAGCCGGTGTCGAAAGAGACGGCGCGCGCGCGATCGATCGAGGCACTGGCGGCGGTGCGCATTCCCGACGCCGCGCAACGCCTCGATGCCTATCCGCATCAGTTCTCCGGCGGCATGCGCCAGCGCGTCGCCATCGCGATCGCGCTGCTGCACCGGCCGGCGCTGATCGTCTGCGATGAGCCGACGACCGCATTGGACGTATCGATCCAGGCGCAGATCCTCACCGAAATGCGCGGCCTGGTGCGCGATCTTGGGACCGCGCTGATCTGGATCAGCCATGATCTTGCGACGGTGTCGTCGCTGGCGAGCCGCATCCTGGTGATGTATGCGGGCCGCATCATCGAGGAGGGCCCGACGGCTGCCGTGCTGCGCAGCCCGCGCCATCCTTACAGCCGCGGCCTGCTCCAGTCGCTACCCTCGCGCGCCGAGCCGGGCCGCGACCTTGCGCAAATACCGGGCTCCACGCCCTCTCTGCTGAGGTTGGCCGAGGGCTGCGCGTTTCGGCCGCGCTGCAGTGAAGCGACCAGCCTGTGTCACACGATGCCGGCGCTCGAACGTCACGGCGATCGGGCCTATCGATGCCATCACCCGCTCGCCGCGGAGGTTCGCTCGTGAGCGCGCTGGTCGAGGTGGAAGACGTCTCGAAACGGTTCGCGCCGCGGCTGACCTTCGGCGAGAAGATCGCCGCAAGGCTCGGCAGCGCGATCGAGACCCGCACCGTGCATGCGCTCGATCGCGTCTCGCTGACGATCGCTCCCGGCGAGGTCGTCGGCCTGGTCGGCGAATCCGGCTGCGGGAAGTCGACGCTCGGCCGCGTCATTGCGGGCATCTTGCCGCCGACGTCCGGATCGGCGCGCATCGCCGGCGAGCCCGTGATGGTTGGCCGGCGGCCGGTCAAGCGCACGACGCGCGTTCAGATGGTGTTCCAGGATCCATTTGCCTCGCTGGATCCGCGCATGCGCGTCGGCCGCACCATCGCCGAAGGCCCGGTCGCCCACAGGCTGGTGAGCCAGGCCGGTGCCGCCGCCTATGTGGCGCGATGGCTCGAGGCGGTCGGCCTCGATCCCGACTTCGCGAGCCGGTTTCCGCATCAGTTCTCGGGCGGGCAGCGTCAGCGCATCGCGATCGCGCGGGCGCTGGCGATGCAGCCGGACGTCATCGTCTGCGACGAGCCGGTGGCATCGCTCGATGTCTCGATCCAGGCGCAGATCATCAATCTGTTTCTCAAGCTGCGCCGCGAGCTCGGCCTCACGATGCTGTTCATCAGCCACGATCTCGGCGTCGTGCGCCACGTCTCGGATCGCATCGCCATCATGTATCTGGGGCGGATCGTCGAGATCGGCGCGGCGCAGCGCGCCTACGCGCACCCGCTGCATCCCTATACCCGCGCGTTGCTCGACAGCGTTCCGCGGCTCGTGCTCGAAGACGACGAGCTCGTCAGCTTCAAGGCGATCAGCGGCGAATTACCCTCGGCGCTGTCGCCGCCGGCCGGATGTCATTTCCATTTGCGCTGTCCGTATGCAGTCGGGCGCTGCCGGGCTGAAGTCCCGTTACTGCGCGAGATCGAGGCCGCGCATTCGGCCGCGTGTCACCTTGCGCCGATCGGCGGATGACGCGGTGCGCTCATGAACCGCAACGTTCGCCGATGCCGAGCGCGCGCGCCATAAGATCGAGATCGACGTTGCGGCCGGACAGCGTGACCACGACGGTTTTGCCGTCGAGCGGCATCTTGCGTGTCAGCACGGCCGCCAGCGCAACCGCCCCGCCTGGCTCCACCGCAATGCCGAACTCGCTGAAGGCGACGCGCATCGCGGCCTTGGCATCGTCATCGCTGACCGCGAATGTGCCGGCGAATGTATCCCCCGCGCGCGGCCTGATGATCTCGAATGGAATCTCCGCCATATAGAGGCCGCTGATGGCATCGCAGATCGAATAGCCGCCCGGTTGCAGGTCGATACGCCAGCCGGCTGCCAGCGACTGCGCCATCTTGTCAAAACCGATCGCTTCGACCGCATAGACCTTGGTCGCCGCGGATACTCCGCTCAGGCCGAGCAGGCAGCCCGCCGTAAGGTCGCCGCCGGAGCAGCATGTGAGAACGGCATCGACATTGGCATGGAGCCACGCGGCTTGCGCGGCAATTTCCAGGGCGACCGTTCCGGCGCCGGCCACGACCCAGAAATCATCGGCCGGCGGCACCAGCACACGGTCATCGCGCGCCGTGAGCTCGAAGGCCACAGTCGCGAGATCCCGCATCGGCACCTGCACCACCCGCGCCCCATAGGCCGCGATGCGCGCGATCTTGGCCGCCGGCGCCGTGTCCGGCGCCACAACGACGGCGGACGTTCCCATCAGCTTGGCACAGTAAGCGATGGCGAGGCCGTGATTGCCGGACGAGCGCGCAACAACGCCGCGCCGGCGCTCGTCATCGGTCAGCGATGCCATCCGATTGGCCGCGCCGCGCAGCTTGAACGAGCCGGTCACCTGCAGGTTCTCGGCTTTCAGCAACAGTCTCCCGCCGAGCTGCCGATTGAGCTGCGGCGATTCCAGCAGCGGCGTTTCGACACAAAGGTCCCTGAGGCGGCGCGCAGCGGCTTCGACGTCGCGCAGCGTCGGCAGAGCAGGGGTGCTGGCGGCGAGCATGGCGGGACCCGGGCAACTCATTTGATCGGATTATCAATCGGTGCAATACTCGTGCAATAGAAGTATTGCTCTCGGAGCAATTGGCCGGCGCAGCTTTGGAGCCTTCGAGGTGTCGGATTTCCAGACAGTCGCGGATGCGGTGGCGGCCGAGATCGGCTCCGGCAGGCTGACGCCGGGGACGCGGCTGCCGCCGCAGCGCGGTTTTGCCCACCAGCACGGCATTGCGGTTTCGACGGCAAGCCGCGTCTATGCGGAGCTGGTCCGCCGCGGGCTGGTGGTCGGTGAGGTCGGACGCGGCACCTTCGTGCGCGCGCCGGAGACGTTGCGGGCCTCGATGGCCAGCGAGGCGGCGGGTGCGCCCGTCGACCTGCAGATCGCGGTTTCACTCTCGCTCGAGCAGGCCGCATTGATGGCGCCGGCGCTAAAAGCGCTCGCAGGCCCGGCCGCGCTCTACGGTGCGCTGGACGCGCTCGGCCCTTTCGGCCCGAAAGGCGCCGGCGAAATCGTCGCCGACTTTCTGCGCCACAAACGCTGGAGGCCGGATCCGACGGGCATTCTCTTGTCCGGCGGCGGACGTCAGGCCATCGGCTCCGCCGTCACGGCGCTCTGCAAGCCCGGCGATCGCATCGGGGTCGAGCCGCTGACCTATCCGTCGATCATGCAGATCGCGGCGCTGCGCGGCCTCCAGCTCGTGCCGATCGCCGTCGACGACGAGGGCATCAATATCGCGGCCCTGACCAAACTGCATCGCGCCAAGCCACTTGCGGCAATCTACATCCAGCCTTCGGTCCACAACCCGCTCGGCATCTCGATGACGCCGTCGCGGCGTGAAGCTCTCGCGCAGGCGCTTGAGAAGCTGGAGATCGTGTGCATCGAAGACGCGGTGTTCGCGTTCCTGTCCGACGCGACGCCGCTCGTCGCCTATGCGCCCGACCATGTGATCTTCATCAACAGCATGCATAAGCGCATCGCGCCCGGCACCGGTCTCGGCCTGGTCGCCGCGCCGCCGCACCTGAAGGACCTTATCGCAACCGCGATGCGCGCCGGTGGCTGGGTGGCATCGGGATTGGCGATGAACCTCGGAGTCGCATGGATCGCCGATGGAACGGCGGAGCGTATTGGACGCCTCAAACGCGAGGACGCCCGCGCGCGCCAGGCGCTGGCGGCGAAAATCCTCGGGCATGCGACTGTCCGGTCCGACAAGAACGCTTTCCACCTCTGGCTCGAACTGCCGGACCGCTGGCGCGCCGACACGTTCGTGGCGGCGGCAGCACAGCGTGGTGTCGCGATCACGCCCGCCAGTGCCTTCGCGGTCGCGCCCGGCCACGCGCCCAACGCGGTGCGCATCGCCATCTCGGTGTCGCCGCCGCAGGCTCTCGAGCAGGGCCTCCGAACCATCGGGGCGCTCGCGGCCACATCGCCGCACGATGCGCCGATCGAATAGATGACCCAATAGATCACCCATCAGCCGGAGGACGCTGCCCCGATGACCCATTTCGCGTTTCAGCAAGTCGACGTGTTCACGTCCCAGCCCCTGAGCGGCAATCCACTGGCCGTCGTCATCGGCGCGGATGCACTGACGGACGCCCAAATGGCCACATTCGCGAATTGGACCAACTTGAGCGAGACGACCTTTCTGCTGCAGCCAACGATGCCCGGCGCGGATTATCGCGTTCGCATCTTCACGCCGCAGCGTGAGTTGCCTTTCGCCGGCCATCCCACTTTGGGCAGTTGCCACGTCTGGCTCGCCGCGGGCGGGAAACCGAACGGCCATGAAGTCGTGCAGGAATGCGAGATCGGTCTTGTCCGCATTCGCCGGGGATCCGATCAACTCGCGTTCGCGGCGCCGGAGTTGCGCCGCAGCGGTCCGCTGGAGCCCGACATTCTGGCGCAGGTCGCCGCGGGGCTGCACGTGGCACCGGACGGGATCGTGGCGTCAAACTGGGTCGACAACGGCCCGGGTTGGCTGGCGGTCTTGCTGCGTTCGCGCGCTGACGTGCTGGCGGCGCGTCCGGACTACGCGGTTCTGTCCGGGCTGCGTGTCGGCGTCGTCGGGCCATGGGATAGCGCCAAAGATGGTCCGGATGCACAGTTCGAAGTGCGTGCCTTCACGGCCGGCGGATACGAAGATCCGGTCACCGGCAGCCTGAACGCGTCGCTGGCGCAATGGCTGATCGGAACTGGTGTCGCGCCGTCACGCTATGTCGCCAGCCAGGGCACAGTCCTGGGACGTCGCGGACGCGTCTACGTCGAGCAAGACGGTCGTGAAATCTGGATCGGCGGAGCGGTCAC
>JBBWZU010000771.1:0-3819 GCA_039649225.1 Hyphomicrobiales bacterium
GGCGCCCTGATGTCGCGCGGCAAGGCGCGCGGGATCGGCTTCGCCGGTCTCGTCTCGATCGGCAATGAAGTCGACCTCTCGATCGGCGAGATTTGCCGCTCGACCCTCGATGATCCCGATATCGACAGCTACCTCTTGTTCCTGGAAAGCATCCGCAACGCGTCCGTGCTGCGCGAATTCGCGCTCGGCGCCGCGGCGCGCGGCAAGCCGGTCGTCGCCTACAAGCTCGGCCGCTCGTCGGCGGCGCGCGAGCTTGCCGTGACGCATACCGGCGCGCTCGCCGGCGAAGATGACGTCGCCGGCGCGTTCCTGGCCGATTGCGGCATCGCGCGCGTGGAAAGCCTCGAAGCTTTGCTGGAGGCACTGCCACTGGCGCGGCGCACCCCGATCCGGGCCGTCGGCGCCTCCCCGCCGCGGGTCGCCGTGGTGACGACGACGGCGGGCGGCGCCATCATGGTGGTCGACCCCCTCTCCATCCGCGGTGTCGAGATCGTGCAGCCGAGCGACGAGACGATGGGCCGCCTTGCCGCGAAGGGCATCGCGGTAACGCCCGCGCGCATTGTCGACCTTACGGTCGCGGGCGCGCGCTACGATGTCTACAAAGGCGCACTCGACGTGCTCACCACCGCGCCCGAGTTCGACATGGTGCTCGCGGTCGTCGGCTCCTCGGCGCGCTTTCATCCGGATCTTGCCGTCAAGCCGATCATCGACAGCGCGACTTCGCAGAAGCCGATCGCCGCGTTCCTGGTCCCCGAAGCGCCCGACGCGCTGGCGCAATTGAGCAAGGCCGGCGTGCCGGCCTTCCGCACGCCGGAGGCCTGCGCGGATGCAATCGCCGCGGCCTTCGGGCGGCGCGCGCCGAAAGCCGCGATCGCGGCCCCGCAGGGAAACAGTGGGCGCGTGCTCGACGAGATGGAGGCCTATGCACTGCTCGACCGGCTCGGCGTGCCGCGCTCGCCCGCTATCGCGCTCGAGGCCACGACCATACAGGCGCCCGCCCTGCCCTTCGGGTATCCGGTCGCCATAAAAATTCTCTCCGGCGACATCCCGCACAAGACCGAAGCCGGCGGCGTCGCGCTCAATGTCCGGGACAGCGACGCGCTGGTGGCGACGATCCGAGCGATGCGCGAGACCGTCCAGCAGCGCACCGGCATCACGCCGGACCGCGTGCTGGTCGCGCCGATGACCGCCGGCATCGGCGAGGCGCTGATCGGCTATCGCGTCGACCGGGAGGTCGGCCCGTTGATCATGGTGGCGGCGGGCGGCGTCTATACGGAAATCTACCGCGACCGCAGCCTGCGGCTCGCGCCGGTCGACCTCACGACCGCCCACGCAATGATCGGCGAAGTGAAGGCCTTCGCGATGCTCAAGGGCTTTCGCGGCAAACCGGCCGGCGATCTCGACGCATTGGCGAAAGCCATTGTGGCGCTGTCGCAGCTGGCGTTGCAGAATGATCCGGCCATTGCCGAGGCCGAAGTCAATCCGCTGATCGTGCGGGCCGATGGCGTCGTGGCGGTCGATGCGCTGGTGAAAGAACAATAACGGAGAAATACGGAGGATCTGATGCTCACCGATCTTGCCGCGCGCGTGAACGGCGACGCGAACCTCGTCAGACGCGGCAGATACGTCAACACGACTTTTCTGCTCGCGATCGACGATGGGTATCATCTCGTGCGCGTCGCCGAAGGCCGCATCGCGGCGATCACGCTGGGCCCGTTCATCACGCCGAACTATTCGTTCGCGCTGCGCGCCTCGCGCGGCACCTGGGAGAAGTTCTGGGCGCCGAAACCCGAGCCTGGCTTCACCGACATCTTCGCGCTGGTGAAGAAGAAGCTGTTGCGGATCGAGGGCGACCTGCACCCGCTGATGTCGAACCTCCTCTACTTCAAGGGCCTGCTCGCCGCGGCGCGCAGAACGCAAGAGGAAGCCGCATGAGCCCGCGCTTCGAACCCGCCATCGGCCGCTATCTGCACCTCGATCTGCTTGGGAAGCCACATCGCCTCTACGTCGAGGAAGCCGGCAGCGGCATTCCGCTGCTCTGTCTGCACACCGCCGGTTCCGACGGGCGGCAATATCGCGGCCTGCTCAACGATCCGCGCATCACGCGCGATTATCGGGTGATCGTGTTCGACATGCCGTGGCATGGAAAATCATCCCCGCCGCTCGGCTGGGAAAACGAAGACTATCGGCTCACCTCGCGCGACTACGTGCGCATGATCCTGGAAATTTGCGCCGCGCTCGAGCTCGACCGGCCGGTTGTGATGGGCTGCTCGATTGGCGGGCGCATCGTGCTGCATCTCGCGCACGAACATCCGGAAACATTCCGCGCCATCATCGGGCTGGAATCCTCACCGCAAGTCGATCCCTATTACGACACGAGCTGGTTGCACCGGCCCGACGTCCACGGCGGCGAAGTTTCGGCCGGCATCGTCTCAGGGCTGGTCGCGCCCACGGCGCCCGACGAACACCGATGGGAAACGCTGTGGCATTACATGCAGAGCGGCCCCGGCGTGTTCAAGGGCGATCTCTATTTCTATATGATCGACGGCGACATCTCGGACAGGCTCGATCACATCGACGCGCGCCACTGCCCGCTCTATCTGCTCACCGGCGAGTACGACTATTCCTGCACCACCGAAGGCACGCTCGAGGTCGCGCGCCGCACTGGCGCGCAGGCCACCATCATGAAGGATCTCGGCCATTTCCCGATGAGCGAGAACCCGGAACTGTTCATCGGCTATTTGCTCCCGATCCTGGAGCGTATACGGTCGGACAACAAGAAAACGAGTGCAGCATGAAACAATCCGAAGCCCACACGCTCCACCCCGCCGCCGGCGCGACCGGCACCATCGTGAGCTTCGCGAGCACGCTTTCCTATGCGGAGCTTTCCGACGAGGTGCGCTACTACGCGCGCCGTCATCTGCTCGACACCGTCGGCGTGATGATCGCGGGCGCGCCGGGCGATGTCGCGACCAATGCCGAGACGATGCTGGCCGGCGTCCGCCAGGGCGGCAGCATCCCGGTACCCGGCCGCGCCAAGCGCCATGACGTCCTCGACGCCGCGTTCCTCGGCGGCACCGCCGCGCACGGCATCGAACTCGACGACGGCTATCGCGTCGGTTCGGCGCATTGCGGCTGCACGGTCATTCCGGCCGCGCTCAGCGTCGGCTATGAGCGCGGCATCAGCGGCGCGCGGCTGATCGAAGCGGTGGTGGCCGGCTATGAAGTCGCCATATGTCTGGCCCGCGCCTGCGCGCCCGACTTGCGCCAGCGCGGCTTTCATCCGACGAGCGCGGTCGGGCCGCTCGGCACGGCGGTCGCAATCGCGAAAATCCGCGGTCTCGATGCCAGGCAGATCGCCGATGCGCTCGGCATCGCGGCAAGCGCATCCGCCGGCCTGTTCGCCTTCGTCAACGGCGGCGCCGACATCAAGCGTCTGCACGCCGGCCATGCCTCGCGCGAAGGCATTCAGGCCGCATTGCTGGCCGAGCTCGGCGTGCAGGGTCCGCCCAATGTGGTCGAGGCGCGCGACGGTTTCATGCAGGCCTTCGCGTTCGGCCGCTCCGACAAGGCACGTCCGATTGCGCTGCCGCCGAATGCGCCGTTCGGCATCACCGATTGCTACATCAAGCCCTATGCGTGCTGCCGCCACATCCAGCCCGCCGTCGAGGCGCTGTTCGGCCTGCTCAACGACGAGAACATCAAAGCCGACGACATCAGCCACGTCGATGTCGAGACCTATCGCATCGCCGCCGAGCATGCCCACACCGGATGGGACGATTACGCCAGCGCACAGCTGAGCTTCCCGTATCTGATGGG
>JBBWZU010000808.1:0-3298 GCA_039649225.1 Hyphomicrobiales bacterium
GCGCCGGCCATTCCGGCGACGATCGCGACCGGCAACGGCAGATGCCACATGACCGCGGCGAAACCGAGATAGCCGCCGAACATGAAAAGCTCGGCGATGGCGAGATTGAGGATCCCGAGGATCCCCATCACCAGGGAAAACGACAGCGCGATGAGCGTATACACCGCTCCCAGCGTCAGCCCGTTGACGATCTGCTGAAGAAGCACGCTATCTCTCATCTCTCGGAGCAGAGACAAATGCGGCCGGCAAGGCCGGCCGCACCGGCGACCGTCAGCAACCGGCGTGGCCCGGGGCTGTGCTGCAGCCGCGGACCTTCGACTCCCAAGTGCCCCTCTCGCCCTGCACGATGTAGAACGCCTTGATGGCGTCGCCGTCGTCATTAAAGCCGATCGGACCGCCAAGGCCCTGGAAACCGACAAGCTTGGCCATGTAATCGCGGATCTTGGTGCGCTCGGCCTCGAGCTCTTCGGGCTTGCCGGTCACGCCGGCCTTCTTCACGGCATCGATATACATGCTGACGGTCTCATAGATGTTGGCATCATACATGCTCGGCTCGATCTCGGGCGGCAGGCCGGAGGTCTTGCGCAGCAGCGGCTGCAGATCGCCAACAAACTTCTCGGCTTTCTCGGCCTTCATGGTCGCGTAGAAGGTCGCGGGGGCGACGATCGGAATTTCCGGCGCGGCTTTCAGGATGGCCGATGAAATTAGTTGGGTGGCGCCGACCACAGGCTTGATCAGCCCCTGGCGCTTCATCTCGCGAATGACGGTGACGGCCTGGCTGTAGTCGGCGCTCACGACCACGCCGTCCGGATTCAGCGACTTCATCTTGGTGACTTGCGCGCTGACATCGAGATCGCCGGTGTTGAACGACAGGAGATCGCCTTCGTTCGCGACCTTGATGTCGTTCTCCTTCATCAGAGCCGGCATGATCCTGGTGCCGACCGTGGCGGCGGTCGCATCCTTGGCGTCGTAGATGACGGTGACGGTCTTGATATCGAACGCCTTCTTGAAATACGGCACGGTGGTCTTGCCGAGAATGCCCTCATCGATCGTATTGCGGAACGCCCAGGGCCGATTGAGCTTGGCGACGCCGGGCTTGGAAGACGCCTGAGAGGTCGCGACGACTTTCATTTCATTCGCGACCGGAAATGTCACCTCGGCGGCGCTGCTGGTCAGCGGGCCCGCAATGGCCAGAACCTTGTCGTCGCCAGCAAGCTTGCGCAACGCATTCGTCGCCTGCGCGGGACGCGTCGCATCGTCCACAATGATGATCCTGAGTTTCGCGCCATTCACGCCACCGGCGTCGTTGACCTGCTTTTCCAGCATCTGCAACGTGACGGTGTTGGTCCGGCCCCATTCGGCGAACGGGCCGCTGCTCGGCACGATCGCGCCGAGCACAACCTCGCGGCTCGGGGTCTGCGCGGCGCCGTGGCCGGTAAGTCCAATGGCGAGAACCGCGCCCGCGGCAAAGAATGATCGTGCAAGCTTCGACACCATTCGTGATCTCCTTTCGGTTGCCTTCACGCCACCGCTCGAACGCCGAGAGCCCAAACAATTCCAAGCACAAGACATGCCAGACGTAGCGCGCACAGTGCGGCCGAATTTTTTCCGCCGCGCCCGTTCCCCGTCCGCGGGACACGATTAGGCTAACATCGGTTAGCGATCTTGAAAAGCTTCGTTTATTATGTAAGCTTCAAAGCTATCGAGTTATGATGTCGCACCGACCGGACGGAGAAGCCCCGTGAAGCTCAAGCGCGTCCTCACATTTCTCGACGAGGTCCGCAGTCAATCCGGGCGGGAGGTTGCGCCGCCGCTGCGCAAGGCGGCCGCGGTCGGCATCGTTGCCAACCCCTTCGCGGGCCGCTTCGAAAGCGACCTGAGCCCACTCACTGCGGCGAGCGAAGCGATCGGACGCGAGATCTGCGCCATCGCCGTGCAGATGTTGGCGCCCGATGCGGCAGCCAGCTACGGCAAGGCGGCGGTGGTCGGCCTCGACGGCGAGCAGGAGCATGGCAACGCCATGCTCACGACGGTGTTCGGCAATGTGATGCGCGAGGCGATAGGCGGCGGCAAGGCCTGGATTTCCTCGATGACCAAGCGCGCGGCGCCCGGCGCGACGATCGACATTCCGCTCGCCCACAAGGATGCGCTCTATGTACGTTCGCACTATGACGGCATGACCATCACGCTGCATGACGGCCCGCAGCCGGACGAGATCGCGATCATCGCGGTCTACGCCACGCGCGGGCGCCCGCATCATCGCGTCGGAGGGCTTGCGGCGAGCGATATCAAGGGCGTCGACGGGCTGGTTTGACGCGAAAGTCGTCGGATGATTGCGAAGAATTTTCCGGAACGGAGCTGAACATGACGGTCGCGAAGACTGGTGCGGAACACATCGCATCCCTGAAGGATGGCCGTACCGTCTATATCGACGGCAAGTTGGTCGCGGACGTCACCGCGCATCCTGCGTTCCGCAACTCGGTCCGCTCGGCGGCGGCGCTCTATGATTTCCAGGCGCAGCCGGAAAACATCGAGCTGATGACCTTCATGCCGGAGGGCTCCAACCGCCGCGTCAACCGCGCCTGGCAGATGCCACGCAGCTATGAGGAGATGGTTCGGCGCCGCAAGGCGTTGCAGGCCTGGGCCCGCCTCTCTTGCGGCTTCATGGGACGCTCGCCCGACCATGTCGCGTCCGCACTCGTCGGCCAGCGCATGGGCATCGAGATTTTCCGTCGGCACAGCCCGGATCGCGCGAAAGCGCTGATGGACTATTTCGACTACGCCAGCAAGAACGACGTTTTCCTCACCTACGTGATCATCAATCCACAGGCCGAGCGCGCCAAGGACTGGGGCGCCCAGGCCGACGATCTCGTGGCGCGGATCGTCGACGAAGACACCGAGGGCATCACGATTCGCGGCGCCAAGATGCTCGGCACCAGCTCGATCATGGCCAATGAAGTCCTGGTGGCCAACTTGCAGCCGTTGAAGCCGGGCGAAGAGGATATGGCCTTCTCCTGCGCCTTGCCGATGAATACGAAAGGCATCCGCGTTCTATCGCGCAAGTCCTACGAAGCCTCTGCGGTCTCGGTGTTCGACAATCCGCTCTCGTCCCGCTTCGATGAGAATGATGCGCTGATCTATTTCGATGACGTGAAGGTGCCGTGGGACCGTATTTTCGTCTACCGCGACACCGACATGTGCCGGCAGCAATTTCACGACACCTACGGGCACTCGTATCAGAACTATCAGGCGCAGATCCGCCTCTCGGTGAAGATCAAGTTTCTGCTCGGTCTCGCGC
>JBBWZU010000766.1:0-21333 GCA_039649225.1 Hyphomicrobiales bacterium
TCATGCCGGCCGACAAGATCAATCTCTCGTTCAACGACGGGATGCTGTTCCGGCGCATGGAGCTGTTGGTCGAGGGCAAGCTGCAGGCCTGCGCGCTGTTCTCAGGGCCGTATTACTTCGCCGAGCAGCTCGGCTTCCGCAAGATCATCGACAACACTTTCATGATCGCCACGATGATCACCGGCAATCCCGATCCGGAAGACCTGCGCAAGTTCTTCCGCGCGCTACGCCGCGCCCAGCGCGATATCGACGTCCGGCCGGAACTCTACACGCACTACTACAAGAACGAATTTCCCGAACAGTTTCACGCCCGCATGGACACGCGCCGCTGGGGCCCGGGCGAGCGGCTGGTGTTCGAGACCTATTCGCGCGAGATGTTCGAGGACTCGCGCAAGTGGATCGCCGATCACGGCATCTTCGCCGATACCGGGATGGGCTCGGGTCAGTACGAAGGCGCGATCATGACGCTGGCGGGGTGAGGTCTTGTCCCTCTCCTCGCTTGCGGGGAGAGGGTGAGGCGGAGAGTCGCTCACCCCTCAACGCGCAACCCAATCAACCGATCCAGCGTCGCGGTGTCATTGAGCAGATCGCGCGATGGCGCGCGGTGCACGATGATGCCGCGCTCCATCACGACGGCATCGCGCGTCAGCGACAGCACGACGTCCGCATGCTGCTCGATCAGGATGACGGCGGTGCCTTCATCGGCCGTCATGCGGGCAATCGCGGCCGTCAGTTCCTCGACGATGATCGGTGCGAGCCCTTCCAGCGGCTCGTCGAGCAGCAGCAGTGCCGGGTTGGTCATCAGCGCGCGCGCGATTGCCAGCATCTGCTGCTCGCCGCCTGACAACTGATTGCCCATATTGGCGCGGCGTTCGGCAAGACGCGGGAACAGGCCGTAGATAGCTTCAAGATCCCAACGTCCGGCGCGCGACGCGACGGTGAGGTTTTCCGCAACGGTGAGTGAGGGGAATATCTCGCGTTCCTGCGCGACCCAGCCAAGACCGGCGCGCGCGCGCCGGTGCGGGGGCCGGGCCGTAATATCCTCGCCGCGCCAGACGATCCGGCCGCGCGCGATATTGGTGTACCCCATGATGGTGAGCAGCAGCGTCGACTTGCCGACGCCGTTGCGGCCCAGCACCGCGAGGCTGCCCTGTTCCGGCACGTCGAGCGAGACGCCTTCGAGCACGATCGAATCGCCATAGCCGGCGCGCACGTCTTCGAGAACGAGCAGCGGCTCAGCCATGACGCGCTCCGCCGCGACCGGATTTTCCAAGATAGACTTCGCGCACGCGCGGATCGGCGGCGACCTCTTGCGGCGTGCCCTCAAGCAGAATAGCGCCACCGACCATCACGATGATGCGGCTTGCGAACCGAAAGACGAAATTCATGTCGTGCTCGATGAACAGCACGCTGATATCCGGCGGCAAACCCGATACGACCGCGAACAGCTCCGCGCTTTCGCCGCGCGGCACGCCGGCGGCCGGTTCGTCGAGCAGCAGCACTTTTGGCTTGGTCGAAAGGGCAAGCGCGATTTCAAGCAGCCGCTGGCGGCCATAGGGCAACTCGCGCGTCGGCCGGTAGCAATCATTGCCGAGCATGAGCGAGGAGAGGATGCCGTGCGCCTCGTCGATGACGCCGCTGTGCGCCGCAACGCGCTGCCACCAGATGCGTGAAGAACCCTCGCGCTCGCAGATCGCCAGCGTCACGGCTTCGAGCGCATTGAGATTGGGAAACAGCGAATTGATCTGGAAGGTGCGCACCAGCCCGCGGCGCACGCGCGCCTCCGGCGCCAGCGCGGCGATGTTCTCCCCGCCCAGAAGAATTTCCCCGCTATCGGACGACAACAGGCCGGTCATCAGGTTGACCAGCGTCGTCTTGCCAGCGCCGTTCGGGCCGATCAGCGCGTGACGTGCGCCGCGCGGCAGATCGAACGCGATGTCTCTTGCGACCACAAGCGAGCCGAAGCGCTTGTTGAGCCCGCGTGTTGCCAGCGCGCTCACGACGCCCTGCTCCGCCGCGCTGTCAGCTTTGCGAGCCCGCCCAAAATCCCGTTCGGCAGGAACATCACGACGGCGACCAGCAACGCGCCGATCCAGAAGTACCAGAACTGCGGCGTGTTGCCGGAAAACTGATCGCGCGCCACCATGAAGATGATCGCGCCGACGAGCCCGCCATAGAGGCGCCCGGCGCCGCCGAGGATCAGGATCACCAGCACGTCGGCGGAGCGCTGGAAGCCGAGCGCTTCGAGCGAAACGGTCTCGGTCGTCTGCGTCAGCAATGCGCCCGCGATCCCGGCAATCGCGGCCGCGATGGTGTAGATCTTGCGCAAGTGCGCACGGCTTGGCGCACCGAGCGCCGGCATGCGGATCGCGTTCTCGCGGATGCCGCGCAGCGAAAGACCGAACGGCGAGTGGATGATGCGCCGCGCGAGAAGAAAAACAACAAACAGCACGATCAGCGAATAGCTGTAGGCGACGTAGCCGTAGAGATCGAAACGAAAGACATTGAAGATCGGCCAGATCTTCACGCCCTGCAGACCGTCGGCGCCTCCAGTGAGCCAGCTTGCGCTGTTCGCGGCCTCGGCAAGCAGCAGACCCATGCCGAGCGTGATCATGATCAGCGCGAGATGGCGAAAGCGCGACACGATCAGGCTCGCCGCATAGCCCGCAATGCTCGCGACGAGCATCGCCGCGATGACGCCGGTGACCGGCTCGCCCCAGCCGTGCTTGGCGATCAGCCCTGCGGCATATGCGCCGAGGCCGAAAAACGCCGCGTGGCCGAGCGACACGATGCCCGCGTAGCCGAGGATGAGATCGAGCGAGAGCGCGAACAGCGCCGTGATGGCGATCTGGCTCGCGAGCACGAGATAGTCCGGCGTCAGCCAGAACGGCAGCAAGGTCGCGAGCCAGAATGCGATCTCGATCGGCCGCCAGCGCGCTTGCGCCCGCATGATGGCCTCGGGGGGCGAGATCGCGGCGACCGCCATCAGCGTTTTCCGAACAAGCCGGCCGGCCGCCACATCAGCAGCGCGATCATGACCAGATAAATGAGAAATGCGCCAAGCCCGGGCACGTAATATTTGCCGGCGACATCGCTGATGCCGATCAGGCTTGCGGCGACGAACGATCCGCCGATCGAGCCGAGGCCGCCGACCGAGACGACGATCAGCACGTAGATGAGATAGGTGAACGCGAAGGACGGATCGAGCCCGACGATCTCGATCGCAAGCGCCCCGCCAAGACCGGCAAGCCCTGAGCCGAGCGCGAAGGTGATCGCAAACGCAGCATCGACATTGATCCCGAGCCCGCGCGCCATGCGCTGGTTATCGACCGCGGCGCGTACCTGTGCGCCAAAGCGCGTGTATTCGAGCGCGCCGACCAGCACCAGCGTGATGCCGAGCGCCACAACGATCAGGAACAACCGATAAGCGCCGAAGGTCAGCCCAAGGATGGTCACGGAGCCACGCAGATAGTCGGGCATCCGCACCGGTTGCTGGATCGTGCCGTAAAGATACGCCGCGGCGGCGACCGACACGAACGCCAGCCCGATGGTCAGCAGCACCTGATCGAGGTCGCTTGCCCCGTAGAGGCGGCGATAGAGCGCACGTTCGAACACGATACTGACCAGCGCCGGGCCGAGGAACGCGAACGGCAGCGTCGCCAGGAACGGCCAGTGCCACTGGTTCATCAGCGTGACCGCGACGTAGCCGCCAATCATCGCGAAGGCGCAGTGCGCGAGGTTGACGAAGTTCATCATGCCGAGCGTGACGGACAGCCCGACAGACAGCAGGAACAGCAGCATGCCGTAAGCAAAGCCGTCGAACAGGACGCCGATCATGGAGTGCCGCCGCCTATCAAGTCAGAGGAAACGGCGTGTGATCCCGTCAGTTCGTCTTCATCTTGGCTTTGACGGGATCCTTGACGTTTTCGATCTTGTCGAACTCGACGTTCTGGATCTTGTCGCCGACCTTCTCGACACGGCGGATATAGACCGTCTGAATGATGTCGCGGGTGTCCGGATCGATCGATATGGGCCCGCGCGGGCTCTCCCACGCCATGCCCTTGGCGGCGGCAACGAGCACTTCGCCTTCGGTCTTGCCACCGGTCTTCTTCAAGGCCTCATAGACGGCGTGGATGCCATCCCAGCCGCCGATCGAGAAGATGTCGGGATTGCGCCCATAGGCGTCGTTGTAGTCCTTCACGAACGTCTTGTTCACGGCGGAGTCGTGGGTCGGATCGTAGTGGAAGGCCGTAATGATCCCGAGTGCGGCCTCACCCATGCTTTTCAACGCCTGATCCTCGGTCAGTTCGCCCTGCGCCAGCACCTTGACCTTCTTCGGGTCGATGCCACGTTCCGCCAGCGTCTTGCCCAACGCGGCCGGCTGCGCGCCGCCAGGCACCCAGATGTAGATCGATTCCGGATTGAGGTCCTTGGCCCGCTGCACGAAAGCCGAAAAATCCGGATTGGCGACCGGCATCTTGACCGAGCCGATAATCTCGCCGCCCGCTTCCTTGAAGGCGCGCGTGAACGCGCCTTCGGCGTCAATGCCGGGACCGAAGTCCGAGGCCATCGTATAGACCTTGCGGATTCCATTTTTGTAGGCCCATTGCCCAAGCGAATCGTTGAGCTGCGGCGTGGTGAGCGAGGTGCGGATCATGTATTGCGACTTGGTCGTGATGATCGAGGTCGCGGCGTTCATCACCACCATGAACTTCTTGGCCTGTTCGGAGATATCGCCGGCCGCGAGCGCATTCGGCGTCAGCACGAAGCCGGCCAGGATGTCGACCTTGTCGCGCACCACCAGTTCCTGCGCCAGGCGCTTGGCGGTATCCGGCGCAATGCCGCCGACATCCTTGCGGATGAATTCAAGCTTCTTGCCGGCGACGGTGTCGCCGTGCTGCTTCACATAGAGCTTGATGGCATTGTCGAGCTGATTGCCGGTATCGGCGAACTGGCCGGAATACGGCAGGATCAGACCGATCTTGATCGTGTCCTGCGCGCCCGCGGGGGCTGCGGCGAGGAATGCGGCGGCAAGGCCCCCAAGACCAACCAGCAATGTGCGCATCGTGCTCCCTCCCAGACGCTATTTGTCGTTGTCGAAATCCTAGCGGCGAAAGCGTGCGCGGTCGAATCCGACGCGCTTCGGCGGCGCGTTGCCGGATGGGCAGCGCCCCACCGCCTGCACGGCAGGGCTATGCGATGTTGCGCAGCCCGGCGCCCGGCGGATTGGGCGCGAGCGCAGGCGCCTGCTCGGCGCCAAGCTCGCTCAATTGATGCGCCGCCCGCACGAGATCGCGCGTGCCAAATCCTTCCGCGAGACGCGAATGGACCCCGGCCAGCAAGGCACGCGCCTCGTCCGCCTCGCCACGCGCGGCCAGCATGCGGCTCAGTCCGATCGCGGCGCGCAGCTCAAGCGCCAAGGCGCCCTGGCGCTGCGCGATGCGCAACGCCGTGCGAAAGGCGTCTTCGGCGGCATCGAATTCGCCCCGCGCCATCAACAGGTCGCCCCTGAGACGGTGCAATTCGGCTTCCCAATGCGCTTCGCCGCGCGATTCGATCACCGCGAAGGCAATGTCGATCGTGCGTAGACCTTCCCCGGTCGCGCCCGTACGCAGGCAGCCTTCGGCAAGCCATGCCAAGGTCCAGGGACGGCCGAGGCCCGCCTTCTGGCTTTGAAATTCCGCAAATGACCGGCGCAGCAGTGTCATGCCGCCTTCCACCTGATCGCGCTCGATCAGCAGCGCACCCTCCAGCACCGTGACCGTCGCCCGATAGTAGCGGATGTGGAATTCAGTCGCGACCGCGCGCAATTCCGTGGTCGCGGCTTCGGCGCCATCCAGGTCGCCCAACGACAACTTCATCGCCGCGTTCCAGAACAACGCCATGGCGAGCGTCAGCGGCTGGCCGATCTTGCGCGCGGCCTCGAGCGCGCGCTGCGCGGCCGCGGCGGCCTGATCGGCGAAGCCCAGGGTCCAGAGCGTCCAGGCCAGATGGTAGCCCGAATTGGCGCCCGGATCGATCTGCAGCGTGCTCAGCTTGGCACGGTGCTCGGCGGGATGGTACGAGGCCAATGCGTCTTCCAGATCGCGCCGCGCGCCGGCGAAATCGCCGCGCCAGAACGAGATCGAGCCCTTCTGCATTTGGGCGATCATGCGATCCGGGCGGCTGCCGGTGCGCGCCGCCAGCGCCGCGACCCGCTCGCCCTGTGCGAACGCGCGATCCAATTCGCCGCGCGCGTAGTAGCAGGCGAACAGGCCGCGCATCGCCATGACGGACTGCTCGTCGCTGCCCACCTCCTCGGACAATTGCAGCGCGCGGGTAAAGCTCTCCTCGACCTCGGGGGAGGAGAACCCGAGTGCGCTCCAATATGCACCACCGGCAAGAAAGCGAAACCCGAGCTCCTGCACGTGCCGTTCGCGCGTATCCGGCAACGTTTCAAGCACCTCGAACGCCCGTTCGGTGTGCTGGATCGCTTCCAGGTTGGCGGCCTTCTGCATCGCGCGCTGCGCCGCAATGCCCCAGTATTTCAGTGCCTCCGGCGCAAGGCCCGCTTCGGTGTAGTGCTGCGCCAGCAATTCGGCGTCCCGGGTCGCCTCGCTCGGCGACAGCCGTTCGAGCGCGGCAGCGACGGCGCCATGAAGCGCCCGCCGGTCTCGCTTGAGCAGGCTTTCATAGGCCGCATCGCGCACCATCGCGTGGCGGAACAGATAGCGCCGGTCCGAAGGCTCTCCATGCGCGATGATGAAGCCCGCATCGGTCAGCCGCGCGAGCGAGGCCTGCAGTACATCCGGGCGCAACGGTGCGACCGCGGCCAGCACGTCGTGGGAAAAGGCGCGGCCGATCACCGCGGCGCACTGGGCCGCATGCTTGTCGGGGGCAAGCTGATCGAGCCGCGCCGCCAGCAAGTCCTGCAAGGTCGCTGGCAACTCGAAGCCGGCAATCGTGCCGGCAAGGCCCAGCGTCATCTTGGTGAATTCCTCGATGAACAGCGGAATGCCGTCGGTCCGCTTCAGGATCCTGTCGACCATCGTGGGCTCAAGGTTCTTGCCGCCGATGCCGGCTTCGCCACTCACGCCGGCAACGATCTGGCCCGCCTCGTGGTCTTCGAGCCGCTCGAGCTCAATTCGGGTCACGCTTGGATGACCGATCCAGGCCGCATCATGCGGCAAACGGACGCTGACAATCATCAGCGCCGGCAACTCGGCAATACGATCCGCGATCGCGGCGAGCAATTCGGCCGACGTCGGATCGCACCAATGGGCGTCCTCGAGAATCATGAGTTGCGGCTTGCGTTTCGTGTGCGCGGTAACCCACCAGATCAGCGCATCGAACATCTTCTGCTTGCGCTGCTCGGGCGTCGTCACCGCGGCGAGCCCTTCGGACGGCAACGACATGATCGCCGCGAAGCCGGGAAAGTGCGGCTCGTAGTCCGGACCGGCCGCCGCCATCGCGGCACGCAACTTCTTGACGCGCTGCGCCACTTTGTCGGCCGGCTGAAATCCCGCCAGCCGGGCGGTGCGGTCGACAACCGGAAACAGCGCAGTCGCCATCTGATAGGGCGAGCAGAAATATTCCAGCGCGCGCACGTCCCCGGACAGCAGATCGCGAACGTGCCGCATCAGGCGCGACTTGCCGATTCCAGGTTCGCCCGAGATCGCCACGACGCTGCCGGCGCCGCCTTGGGCGCGCCGCCATGCCTCCAAGATGATGTCGCTCTCGCGCGCGCGGCCAACGAACGGGCTGAGCGCGGCAACATGCCGCGCCTTGAAGCGACTGGGGATCGTCCGGGTGCCGCCGACGCGCCAGGTCTGCACCGGCTCGGTGAACCCCTTGAGCTCGCGCGCGCCGAGTTCCTCGACTTGGAAATAGGCCCCGGCGAGTTCATGGGTCAGCGGCGCGATCACGATCGTGTTCGGCTCGGCGATCTCCTGCATCCGCGCTGCCAGAATGACCGCCTCGCCAACGATCGCCGGATGATCGAGGATGGTCTGATCGATCGCCATCACGCCGGTGGCAATGCCGATTCGCACCCTGAGCGGCTGGCCGCGCCGTTTCCCCGCCTCGCCCACTGCCTCGACGATGCGCAGCGCCGCGCGCACCGCGCGCTCCGGCTCGTCGCCATGGGATTTCGGGTAGCCGAAGAAAACCAGCGCGCCATCACCGCGCATTTCGGCGACATGTCCCTCGAACGATGCGACCGCGGTGCCGCAGCAGGCCGCAAAGTCGCGAATCGTGTCGTGATACTCCTCCGGATCGAGCGTGTTCGCGAGTTCGGTCGAGTTGACGAGATCGCAGAACAGCGCCGTGAGCTGCCGGCGTTCGCCGCGCAACGCCAATTCGTCGGCGCCCTGGCCGGAGGCCAATTGAGCGCCGCACTGACTACAGAAATTGGCGGCAGCACCGTTCTCGGTGCCGCAGTGGGGGCAGATCATGGCGTGGACGCCGCCTCCGTTCGCCGACTTGCGTGGTGGATCAATTGCCGAATGATCGATAATGTCGAATTGTCATTGAACTATGACGGATATTGCAAGTGGCCGAACAGCGATCGCTATCACAGATAGCTCATTTTACTAATCATTTATCTTTAATTGAGGAACCGCGATGCCGACGACGATGCAAAGCACAGCCGTCAGTACAAAGCTAGCCAAGTTGCGGGCACATGCACTGTTCGGGGAGCTCGGTGCGGAGGTGATCGAGCGGCTTGCCGCCTGCGCGAACATCAAGAAAGTGAGCGCCGGAACGACAATTTTCCTCAAAGACGATCCGGGAACCGGGCTGTTCGCGCTCAGCGAAGGCGTGGTGAAAATTTCGGTGCCGTCGAAAGACGGACGCGAGGCCGTGCTCAATCTCGTCTATGCGGGCGAGATCTTCGGCGAAATCGCGCTACTCGATGGCCGCACGCGCACCGCCGACGCGACCGCGATGACGGATTGCGAATTGATCGTGGTCGATCGCCGCGACTTCACCGCGTTGGTGCGTGACGATCCGAAAATCGCGTTGGCGATGATCGGGCTATTGTGCGCGCGGCTGCGCTGGGCAAGCCAGCAATTCGAGGAGGTCGTGTTCCTCAATCTGCCCGGGCGCCTCGCAAAGCTTCTGGGCCGGCTCGGCGTCAAGAACGCCGCCGGCGGTCCGCAGAAACTTGCCATCACGCAGCGCGAGCTGAGCCAGCTCACCAATACGTCGCGCGAGAGCATCAACAAGCAGCTCCAGGTCTGGGCCAAGCTGAACTGGCTCCGGCTGGAGCGGGGCGGAATCGTGGTGCTCGCGCCCGAGGCGATCGCCGCCATCGCGGCCGCCGGTACAGAGCGCGAGCTGGTGTGAAAGCAAAATTGCGAAGTTTTCCCCGCGTTATGTGATCTACGCCACAGTGTGCACCGCAACACGCGGGTAGGAACGCGGCATGAGCAACCGAAACACGGGAGCATGTCATGTCGCGCGCAAGGACAATCCTCTGTCTCGCCATAGCCATGCTGATCGCCTCGGCTTTCCTGGTCGTCGCGCAGGATCGCATCAACATCGCGGCCGTCACGCCTGACTCCGGGACACAGAATCCGGGCTCGCCGCTGAACGCCGCGGCTGGCGGCATGGACGGCATCGGCGAGGCATCGTTCGGCGCGGCGGCCCTGGAACGGAACCCCTACAACAACATCGATGGAGTTCCGACGTTCGGCGCCTTCGCGCGGACCGGCAGCCGTTAGCCGCGGGGTGTGCGTGATGCCGTTCGATCCTGAGGGTCAATCGACCGAGACGCGGGCCACCGATTTCGTGCGGCAAGCACGCGTTGGGAACACCATCCCGGCTGATGCGTGCCCGGCAAGAGGGATGCGGCGGGAACATTTTGCTGGTTCGCGATGGATTGATTCGCGCATCACGCTCGGCGGATGCGCGATCTTGCTCAGCCTGATCGGCGTGTGGTCGACGATGAAGGCGCTGGAACTGCGTCCGCCGCAGGCCTGCGACGCCTCGCCGGTGCATCTGACATTCGGCGCCGAAACCGCGGCCAGGATTGAAACCGCGAGCGGCACCGCCTGCACGCTCACCATGCAGGCCGGCGCGGCCATGATCGAGGACCTGACCGTCGCGGCAGCGGCGCGCCACGGCAGCGTTGCACGGCACGGCCGCACCAGCGTCGTCTACCGCGCGCCGGACAATTATCGCGGCGAAGATAGCTTCGCGCTCGCACTGCGCGGGCGATCCGAGCGGCAGCAAGGCGTTGCGATCGTTCGCGTGCGGGTAAGCGTGCAGTAACGTGGCTTAGCGAGTGAACCGCACCGACAGCCCGCCGACCGGCTCGAGCGCGTAGGAGAATTCGGTTTCGTCCGGCTCGATGAACAACGGCGGGACGATCGAACCGGTGATGATGACATCGCCCGCGCGCAGCGTCTCGCCATAGGCGTCAAGGGTGCCTGCCACATGCACGACGATACCGATCATCTCGCCGATGAGCTGCTCGACATTGTCCTGGCGTGCCGCCAGCGCACCGCGACGGAACACGTGACCGGAAACGCCGGCGAGCTTTGCGCCGGCACGCGCGGTATCGGACTTTCCCAAGATGACATGCCGGTGAAAGATGTTGCCGGCGAGCGTGACCTCGACATCGTCCGGCGGCGGATTCAAGTCGGCAAGCTCGATGGCTGGACCAATGCCGGCGATCGCCGCGATTGCCGTCGCGCGATCAGCGCCTCCAGGCAAATCCTTGCCCATGTGCACGGCGACCTCCGGCTCCGCGACCGGCTTGGTCCAGCCCGCCAGCGAGACGGTCGCGCCGTTTTCCAGCAATGACTTCTCCATCATGAAGCCGATCAGTGGCGCCTTGATTCGCAGACGCTCCATCGCGGGTGGCGCGCCGAGGCCGACCTTCCAGCCGATCGGCTTCTCACCCGCCGCGATCCGGGCGCGCCGTGTCGCAAGCTGCTTTTCCATCCCGCGCGCGATGCGTGGATCGTCCCAGGCGTTCATCGGAACTTCCTCTCAGGCCTCATCCTGAGGAGCCGCCGAAGGCGGCGTCTCGAAGGATTGGCCACAGCTCAAACCAAACGCCCTCGCCCTTCGAGACGCGCGCTACGCGCACTCCTCAGGGTGAGGGCGCATCTTCATTTTTGACTCCCCGGATCGACCTCGTAACCCGAAGCCTCGATCGAGCCGGCGCCCATCCATCCCCACACCAGCACGACATCTTCGTCCGATGTGTTGTTGAAACCGTGCCAGCAGCCGCGCGGCGAGTATATCACGTCGCCTTCGCCCGACGGCTTTTCACCCTCATCGGTATAGATGTGACCGTGGCCTTTGATGACGATGAAGAATTCATCGCAGTTGTGATGCCGATGGTTTTCGTGACGCGCGCCCGGCTTGAGCACGGTCCAACCGACGACATGATCGGCGCCCGCCGACTTCTTGTCGATCAGGAACTGCACCTGCATGTCGACCCAGCCGTCATCGCGCGGCAGGCCTTCGACCTTGGGCACGTCGCGGATGTTGGTGCGGTACATCTTCGCGGCCGGCGCAGCTTCCTTCATTTTCTCGGCCGTCTTCTTGATCGCCTTACCCAGCGCGGCGCCGAACATCTCGGCTTTCGATGTCATGTCTGTCCTCCCAGACGCCGGTACACTTCATGCGTGGCAACGAAATCCTTGTGATCGATGCCAAGCCCACGGCACGCATTCATCATCTCATTCGCGGCCGCCGCGAGCGGCACCGGGCTGCCGAGCTTGCGGCCAAGATCGAGCGCCAGCAGCATGTCCTTTTGCTGCAGCGTGACATCCGCAAGCGGCACGTCGGGCATTTTCCCGTCCAGAATGAACGGTCCGCGATAGCCGAGCACCGGCGAGGCCGCGACGCTTTTCAGCACGGCATCGACCGCGACCTCGCGCGCCACGCCGCCCTTTTCGGCGAGCGCGATCGCCTCGCCGAAACAGATGACCTCGACCATCAGCAAAAGATTGACGGCGATCTTCATCTGGCAGGCCAGACCGTTGGCGCCGATATGCGTCACCTTGGGGCCAATCGCGAGCATGACGGGCTTGGCGCGCTCAAATGCCGCAGTTTCCCCGCCGACCATCACGGAGGCATTGCCGGCAACGACCGTCACCGGGCTGCCGGAAATCGGCGCGTCCAGCATGAAGCGTCCGGCCTTGGCGAATTCCGCCGCGACCTCGCGGCTGACGTCCGGCGATATCGTGCTCATGTCCGCATAGATGCCACCGGGCCGGAGCCCCGCGAGGACGCCATCCGGCCCGAGCGCCACCGCACGCACGGCCGCACCGTCGGTCACGATGGAGAGCACAATCTCGCATTGTTCGGCGACGGCGCGCGGCGTGTCGGCCCATGTCATGCCGGAAGCAATCAGGGCGGCGGCCTTGTGGCGCGAACGATTCCATCCGACGACGCCATGGCCCGCCGCCATCAAGCGGGGAACGATCAACGTCCCCATGGCGCCAAAACCGACAAAACCGACTTGCACGTTGTCCCTCGAAACTCTTTTTTGTTTCGTATTGCTATTCTGACTCGGCTTTCGCCTCCGGCGTACCGTCCGCAAGCAATTGTTCGAGCAGCTTGAGCGCACCGAGCACATTGGACTTGATCAGGGCCGATGCAAGCTCGCAGTCGCGATCCTCCAGCGCGCCGACGAGCCGCACGTGGTCGGCGAGCGAACGATGCGAGCGTCCCGGCGTCGAGAGCGTGAGACGGCGCAGGCGCAGCGAACGCAGCGCGAGGCTTTCCAGGATGCGCTGCAGCGTCTTGTTGCGCGCCAAATCCGCAAAGCGCTCATGAAAATTGACGTTCGCCCAGTAGTAGCCGTCACGGTCGCCGGCCGCATCCGCATGCTCCATCTCGCCGAGGATTGCGCGCAACTCGGCGATATCCGCATCACTCGCGAGCCGCGCCACCTCGGCGGCGATGAGCCCGAGCATCGCGGCGCGCACACGATAGATCTCGCGGATTTCCGCGATGCTCAAATCGGCGACGCGCGGGCGGCGACGCGGCAGGATCTCGACCAGCCCTTCTTTTTCCAAAATGACCAGTGCCTCGCGCGTCGGCGTGCGGCTGGTGCGGAAGCGGCGCGATAATTCGACTGAGTTCAAGTCGCTGCCGGGACGGCGCAGGCCTTCGAGAATCTCGGCGCCGACCACGCAGGCGATGTCGTCGACCAGCGAGGAGCGTTCGTCGTCCTTCGACACCACCCGCCGGATGATTCCCTGAAAGCGCTCCAGCGTGCTCTGCTGCACACCCGACGGGCGCGCCGCGTCCTTTTTCTTCACAGGCGACGCCATGCGTTCGAACAGCCTCGTTTCGATGTGGCGCCTCCGGGCGCCGGCTTCGATGCCTTATAGAAGAGCAATTCGCGTCATGTCACGGTGATTTACCGCCGGTTGATCGAAATCCTCGAAACTGCAGGCTATGATAGCAAGAACCAAACGAGAAACCGCCAATGGCCCTCAGTTCTCCCATCAAGACCGCCACCCGTATCGTGCGGCGCAATGGCGCGGCGGCCGCCCGGCACATCGACGCGGATATTTGCGTGGTCGGCGCCGGGATTGCCGGCGTCTCGGCTGCGCTGGAAGCCGCCCAACTCGGCCGCAAGGCGGCGCTGGTTGACGGGCTGCATGCGCTCGGTGGGCAGGCGGTCAATTCGGTAATCGGAACATTCTGCGGTCTCTTCTCCAACGGCCACAGCGGCTATCAGACCGTGCATGGGATCGCGGACGGCATCCTGCGGGACCTCGGCGCGCAGGACGCGCTGTTCTATCGCCACGGCGGGCCATCGAACACCACCGTGGTGATGTATGACGAGATCGCGCTCGCGCGCTGGATCGAGGAAAAGGTGCGCCAGGCTGGAATCACCGTGCTGCTCGGCGCCGTGATGCGGCAGGTCAATCGCGACGGGCGGCGCATTCGATCGATCGAGCTTGCCACCCGCTATGGCGACGTGACCGTGACGGCGATCGGCTTCGTGGACGCGACCGGTGACGCCGCGCTCGCCTACAATGCCGGCCTCGCCTGCCGCGAGGCAGAGGATGGCCCGATCTACGGCACGCAGATGGTGGTGATCGAGGGCATCACGGAGGCACATCAGCCGGACCGGCCCGAGGTCGCCGAGCGGCTCAAACAGAAGGCGAAGGATTACGGCCTGACGCGCGAGAGCGGCTTTGCGTTTGTGTTTCCGGGAAAGAGCATCGCGCTCGTCAACATGACGCATGTCGAGACGCCGCTTGATCCGGTCGAGATTACGGTCAAATCACTTGAGGGAAAAGTGCAGGCGGATCGCGCGGTCGCGTTCCTGCGTGGCGAGTATCCGGCGGCCTTCGGCAAGGCGCGCATCCGCACCTACGGCGCGCTCGGCATCCGCCAGACGCGCTGGATCGCCGGGCGCCAGCAGCTCACCGTCGAGGATGTGCGTGCGGGGCGCAAATTCTCCGATGCGGTCGCCTGCACCGGCTGGCCGATCGAGCTGCACGACACGCCGCAAGGTCATGTGTGGGAACCGTTCGGTGACGATCATCTGCACTATGTGCCGATGGGAAGCCTGGCATCGGAGGAATGCGACAACATGGTCGCGGCCGGGCGCTGCATCGATGGCGATGTGGCGGCGCTGTCCAGCGTGCGCGTGATGGGCCCGTGCATCGCGATGGGTGCGGCGGCAGCGCACGCGCTCGATCTCGCCGGCGCCGGCAGTGTTCATCAGATCGACAACGCGGCCCTGCGTGAACGCATCAAAGACAACGTGGAACGGACGGACTGACGATGGATCTTGGAATTCGCGGCCGCAAGGCGCTGCTGAGCGGCTCGAGCCGCGGACTAGGCAAGGCCTGCGCGCTGGCGCTGGCGCAGGAGGGCGTGGATATCACGCTGGTGGCACGCACGCGTGACGTGCTCGAGCGCACCGCGGATGAGCTGCGCGCGACCGGCGCAAAGGTGACGCCAGTGGTTGGCGATATTTCGACAACTCAGGGCCGCGAAGCCGCGCTCGCCGCCTGTCCGGCGCCGGATATCCTGGTGAACAATGCCGACGGCCGGCTGCCGGGCGACTTCCGCACCTGGACCCGCGACGACTGGATTTCGGCGCTCGACACCATGATGCTGAGCCATATCGAGATGATGCGGCTGACGGTCGATGGCATGATGGCGCGCGGCTTCGGCCGCATCGTCAACATCGTGTCGCGCAGCGTGAAAATTCCGCAAGCCGAACTCGGGCTGTCCAACGGCGCGCGCTCGGGGTTGGTCGGCTTCGTGGCGGGCCTCGCACGCCAGACCATCGGGCACGGCGTGACGATCAACAATCTGCTGCCCGGCCCGTTCGACACCGATGCGCAGCGCGAACATGTGCAAGGCATGGTCGACACCGGGCGCTCGTTCGACCAGATCTGGAATGCGCGGGTCGCCACCAACCCGGCGGGACGCTTCGGCCAGCCAGCCGAACTTGGCGCGTATTGTGCTTTCCTCTGTTCCACCAGCGCTGGCTTCGTGACCGGCCAAAACCTGCTGATCGATGGGGGAAGCTACCCGGGGACCTATTGACCCCGATTGAAGGATGCTACCGATGAAGCTTCGTGCCTTCCTTTCAACCCTGGTCTTGCTCGGCCTCGCACTGCCGGCCGCCGCGCAACCCTATCCGCATCGCACTGTCAGCGTGATCGTGCCTTATCCGGCCGGCGGCTCGGTCGACGTGGTGGCGCGGCTCGTGGTGCAGAAGCTCAGCGAGAGCATGGGGGCGAACTTCATCGTGGAGAACCGCGCCGGCGGAGCCGGCGGCGCGGTTGGCGCCAACGTGGTCGCGAAGGCCGCGCCCGACGGCTACACGCTAATGCTCACCGCCTCGATCCACATCATCACGCCGTTCCTCAACAGCAAGATTCCCTATGACGCGGCGCGTGATTTTGCGCCGGTCTCATTGGTGGCGGCCGGCCCACTGCTGGTGTCGACCGCGCCGAACGTGCCGGCCGGCAGCCTAAAAGAATTTTTCGATCTGGTGCGCAAGGAGCCGGCGAAGTTCACCTTCGCGACATCGAGCTTCGGCTCGGCTGGGCACCTGGCGGTCGAGTTGCTCAAGCGCGACGCCGGCGTCGACACGCTCGTGATCGCCTACAAGGGCGCGGGGCCGATGCTCAACGACATCATGGGCGGGCAGATCCAGTTGATCGCCGACCCGATGGCCTCGTCGCTGCCGCTCGCCGCATCCGGCAAGATCAAGGCGCTGGCGGTGACCAGCTCAAAGCGTGCCGCAGCCGCGCCGGACATTCCGACCATCGCGGAATCCGGCATGAACGGTTTTGATTTCTCCTCGTGGTATGGGCTGTGGGGACCGAAGGGGCTGCCCGCCGACATCACGGCGAAACTGCAAGCCGAAGTCGCCAAGGCGCTTGCGGCGCCGGAAGTGAAGGAGCGGCTTGCCGTGCTCGGCTTCGAGGCGATCGGCTCGACGCCGGAGGTGTTCGCAAGGTACATCGATGATGAATCCGCGAAGTACGGACAGATCATCAAGGACGCGAAGATCAAGGCGGAGTAGCCGCCTCACGCCTCCGTATTCGGAAACACCCAGGAATGATCCGGCGGGATCACGACGCGGATCGGCTCGTCTTTCGAAAAACGCGGCACGGTGCCAAGCTCGATCGCCTCGATGCGATGGCCGAGCGTCTCGACCGCATAGGTCGTCTGCGTGCCATGGAAATGGCCTTCGATCACGCGCGCCGAAAAGCTGTTCACGCTATCCGCCGCATCGCCATTGGCGCGCAGCATGATATTCTCCGGCCGCACTGCGACCAGCACGGAATCCCCCGCATTGCCGGGAATCGCCTGCCCGATGCGCAGCATCTCGCCGGAGGGAAACTTCACCGAGCCCGACGCGATCTCGCCCTTGAGCAGGTTCGATGCTCCGGTGAAGTTCGCCACGAACAGGTTCGCGGGTTTGTTGTAGAGCTCGACCGGCGCGCTCATCTGCATCAGCTTGCCGTTCTCCATCACACCGATGCGATCACCGAGCACCACGGCCTCGGACTGGTCGTGCGTGACATATAGCGCCGTGACCTTTGCCTCCTTGATGATGCGACGCAGTTCGTCGCGCAGGCGCAGCCGCAACTTGGCATCGAGGTTCGAGAGCGGCTCGTCGAGCAGCAGGATGCGCGGCTCGTAGACCAGAGCGCGCGCAAGCGCGACGCGCTGCATCTGCCCGCCGGAAAGCTGCGTCACCGGACGTTCGGCGTACTCGGAGAGACCGACCAGACTGAGCACTTCGGCGATCTTGCGCTCGGCCTCATCGCGCGGGACGCTGCGGTGGCGCAACGGAAAATTGACGTTCTGCTTCACCGTCATATGCGGCCAGACCGCGTAAGACTGGAACACCATGCCGATATTGCGCAGGCGCGGCGGCACGTGCACGCCACGTTCGGGCGCCGCGACCTCGTCGCCGCCGATGGCGATCATGCCACCGGTCGGCTGCTCGAGGCCCGCGATCATACGCAGCGTCGTGGTCTTGCCGCAGCCGGACGGCCCGAGCAGCACAACGATCTCGCCGGCCGCGATACGGAAGCTGACATCATCGACCGCGGGGCGGCCGACGAGAAACTGCTTGCGCAGATGCGAGACGATCAGTTCAGCGGACATTCAAATTCCCATGTTTGCGGCACTCACTGCCTGTACCCGTAAATCTTGTTCCACTCTTCGAGCCAGTCCTTCTGCAGCTTCACGAACTCGTCGTACTTCGGCACCCACACCTTCACGACCTTCGGGTCGAAGCCTTCGGGATAAAGCGGCGCGACTTTAAGCGAGGTGAGGTTACCGACTTCCTTGATCATCGCCGCCTGCCCCTCTTCGGAAAGGCACCAGTTCATGAAGAGCTTCGCGGCGTTCGGGTGCGCGGCGGTCTTCGGGATGCCAGCCGCGAACGGAATCATCGGCGCGCCTTCCGGCGCGAAGAATGCCTTCACGGGCGCGCCTTCGCGCAGCTTGGGGAAGACTGCATTGTAGAGGATCGGCGCCATCGAGATTTCGCCGCGCACCAACGCGTCGGACGTCGGCGCGTTCGAAGGATAAAGCACCGGCTGCGTCGCGGCCTGCTTTTGCCAATAGTCTTCGCCAAGCACCTGACGCTCGAACATCGCGCGCGTCCAGGTCGTGCCACCGGAGGGCGCGATCACCTCACCGATCTGTTTGCCCTTGTATTCAGGCTTGGTCAGGTCGGCCCAGGTCTTCGGCGGGTTCTTCAGAACCTCGCTGTTGTAGGCGATCGACCACACGACGGTGGAGCGCGGCCACAGCTTGGGCGAAACCAGCGTCTCGGGCAGATAGTCGGCACCATTCGGCGGCGCGTAGTCCTGGAACAGATCGTTGATCTCCAGCATCAAGGCGCGATCGGAATGGTCGATTACGTCGGCGAGCAGCTTGCCGGCCGCGGCCTCGGTCTTCACGCGCGTGATGAGCTGTCCGCCCGGCGCACGCAGGAACTCGATCTTCACGAACGGAAAGCGCTTATTGAACGCATTCATGATCGGCGTCTCGCTCTCGGCGACGTTGGCCGAGTAGAAGACGAGCTTGCCTTCCTTCTTGGCGGCCTCGATCAGTTCCGGCGCGCCGAATTGGGCGTGGGCGGTCGACACCGCGAATGCCGCAGCGAACGCGAAGAGCCCCCACCCTACCTTCCCCCGCAAGCGGGAGAGGGAAAAGAAAGAGATCACTGCCGATACCCGTAGACCTTGTTCCATTCCTCGATCCATTTTCCGTAGAGGGATTCGAATTCCGCGAACTTCGGCACCCAGAACTTGGTGTCCCGGCTCATGCCCTCAGGGTACAGCGGCGGCACCTTCAGCGATGTCAGATTGCCGTGCTGCTTGATCTGGAAGGTCTGCCCTTCCTCCGACAGCAGCCAATCCATGTAGAGCCGCGCGGCGTTCGGGTTCTGCGCGGTCTTCGGAATACCCGACCCGTAAGGAACGATCGGCACACCCTCGGGCGGAAAAAAGGTCTTGATCGGCGCGCCATCGCGCTGCTTGGGATAGACGATGTTGTAGACCAGCGGCGCGATCGAGAACTCGCCACGCACCAGCGCGTCGGAGCAAGGCGCGCCCGATGGATAGAGCTTCGGCTTGGTCGCCGCCTCCCTGGCCCAATAGTCCTCGCCCAACACCTGGCGCTCGAACATGATTCGGGTCCAGGTGGTGCCGCCAGATTGCCCGATCACCTGCGCAATCTGCCCGTCGCCATATTCGGGTTTGGTGAGATCCATCCAGCTCTTCGGTGGATTCTTCACGATCTCGCTATTGTAGGCGATCGACCAGCCGGCGGTCAGCGTCGGCCAGAGCTTCGGCGACACCAGCGACTCCGGCAGATAATCGGCGGCATTCGGCGGGGTGTAGTCCGCGAAGATGTTCTCGATGCCCTTGGTCAGCCCGCGGTCTGAATGGATCAGCACGTCGGCGGCAAGCTTGCCCGATGCCGCCTCGGTCTTCACCCGCGTGATCAACTGGCCGCCGGGCGCGCGGATCATTTCGATGCGGATGAAGGGAAACTTCTTGCGAAATTCGTTGACGACCTCCTGTTCTACTTCGACGAAGGTCGCGGTGTAGAGCGTGATCTTGCCTTCTTTCCGCGCGGCTTCGAGCAGGCTGTCGGACGGCGTGAACGGCTTTGCGGCGCGCGCAGGCCCGACGATGGCGAGTGAGCCGAGTGCCGCACCTGCGTGCAACGCTTGCCGTCTGGTCAGTCCAGTTTGTGTCATGCCCGCCTCCCATTCGGCGTTCCATGCGCCACCCTCCCGGCTTTGCCGGGAGGGATAAGCGACGCGTTACTGCCTGTAGCCGTAGACCTTGTTCCACTCCTCGACCCATTCGTCGCGCAGCTTGACGTACTGTTCGAAGTTCGGCGCCCACGCCTTGACGACTTTTGGATCATAGCCCGGCGGATTGAGCGGCGGATTCTTCAGCGCCGTGAGATAGCCGAGTTCCTTGATCTGGAACGCCTGTCCCTCTTCGGACATGCACCAGTTCAAGAACAGCTTCGCGGCATTCGGATTGACGGCGGTCTTGGTGACGCCGGCCGCGTAGAAATTCAGCGGGACGCCTTCCGGCGGGAAAATGGCGTCGACCGGCGCGCCGTCGCGCTTCTTGATGTAGGCGATATTGTAGAGCACGACACCGATCGAAACCTCGCCGCGCACCAGCGCATCGGATGTCGGCGCGCCGGACGGGTAGAGGACCGGTTGGGTCGCCGCCTGCTTCTTCCAATAATCCTCGCCGAGTACCTGACGTTCGAACATGATGCGGGTCCAGGTGGTGCCGCCCGACGGCGCGATCACCTGCCCGATCTTCTTCGGGCCGTATTCGGGCTTGCACAGATCCATCCAGGACTTTGGCGGATTCTTCTCAAGCTCGGTATTGTAGGCGATCGACCAGCCGAGCGTGGAGCGCGGCCACAGCTTGGGCGACACCAGCACATCCTCGCGATAGTCCTTTGCGTTCGGCGGCGCATAGTCCTGGAACAGGTCGGCGATACCCTGCATCAGGCCGCGATCGGAATGATTGACCGCATCGGCGAGCAGCTTGCCGGCCGCGGCCTCGGTCTTGATGCGGGTGATCAGCTGTCCGCCCGGCGCGCGCACGATTTCGACCTTCACGAACGGGAAGCGCTTGTTGAAGGCCTTGATGATTTCCTGTTCGGGCTCGGTGAAATCGGCCGTGTAGTAGACGATCCGGCCTTCCTTCTTGGCGGCTTCGATCAGCTCATTGCTGCCATAGGCCTGCGCGTCGGCGCGCCGGCTGCCGATGGTCACCGCGGCAAGGCCCGCGGCGGCACCGGCGGTGAATTGCCTTCGGTTGATGCGACTATCGCTCATGCGTTTCTCCCTGGCGTGTTTCTTATGATTTTAGCCGGCGCGTCCGACGCCTGAACTGTCAGTCTTGCCGCGCGACAGGAAATGCGCGAAGCCGATCAGCACGGCGAGCAGCACGGTCTGAACCAGGCTGAACGCTGACGTGATGCCGACATTCCCTCCCTCGTAGTAATCGAGCAGCAGCACCGCCATCACCATGGTGTCGCTGGTGTAGAGGAACAGCGACGAGCCGAGCTCGCGGATCGCCAACACGAACAGCAGTGTCATCGCGGCGATCACGCCCGGGCGCGCAAGCGGCAGCACGATGAGCCGGATGGTGCCGAGCAGACCCTTGCCGCAGATCCAGGAGGCTTCTTCAAGTTCTTTGTGGATCTGCAGCATCGAGGTCGACAGCGCCTTGATGGTGTCGGGCATGAAGCGTGCGATGAAGGCGAGCGCCAGAATCCAGATGGTGCCGTAGAGCCCGCCGGGAAGGCCGATCCAGGCCCATAGATACGCAACGCCGATGACCA
>JBBWZU010000827.1:0-5181 GCA_039649225.1 Hyphomicrobiales bacterium
GAGCGGCCGCACCAAGGTCATCCAGCCGTTCGAGAGCGGCGTGGTGCGCTCCATTCGGGTGCAGGACGGGCAGGCGGTCAAGGTTGGCGACGTGCTGATCGAGCTTGATCCGACGGTGAACGCCGCGGAACGCGATCACCTGCGCAACGACCTCTCCGCCGAGCAACTCAACACCGCGCGGCTGCGCGCGGCGCTCGCCGGAGACGACGCCGTTTCGAGCTTCACGCCGCCCGCCGACGCGGATCCGGTGCTGGTGAGCGCCCAGCGCCAGCTCCTGGCTCACCAGGTGAACGAGCATCGCGCCAAGATCGCCGCGCTCGCCCAGCAGCAGGCCCAGAAAGAAGCCGAGCACACCACGATCGGCGCCACCATCCACAAGCTCGAGGCGACGATTCCGATCGTGCAGCAGCGTGTCGATATCCGCAAAGCGCTGTTCGACAAGGAACTGGGCTCGAAGCTCACTTACTACGAGATTCTTCAATTGTCGCTGGAGCAACAGGAAGAGCTTGCCGTTCAAAAGAGCCGCCAGCGCGAAGCGGAAGCCGCCGTGGCGGCGATCCGCGAGACCCGCAACCAGGCGGAGGCCGAATATCGGCGTGCTCTTTCCGACGATCTCACCAAGGCCGAGCAGAAGGCGAATGGGCTGACTCAGGACCTGATCAAGGCCGAGCAGAAGACCAGGCTTCAACTGCTCACCGCCCCGGTGGATGGCGTGGTGCAGCAGCTTGGCGTTCACACCGTCGGCGGCGTCGTTACACCGGCGCAGGCTTTGTTGATGATTGTGCCGAGCGACAGCCGGCTGGAGATCGAGGCCATGGTGTCGAACCGCGACATCGGTTTTGTTCGCGCCGCTCAGCAAGCCGAGATCAAGGTCGACACCTTCAATTTCACACGCTATGGCCTGCTGCACGGAGAGGTGCTCACGGTCTCGGAGGACGCCATCATCCGCGACCGGCCGCAGGATCGGTCCGGTGAGCGGGGGCCTGGGAGTCAGATCGATACCAGCGAGCCGAAGGGCCAGGAGCTGAATTACAACGCGCGCATTTCGCTTGGCCATACGCAGATGCAGATCGACGACCGCATGGTCAACCTGTCGCCCGGCATGGCCGTAACGGTGGAAATCAAGACCGGGTCACGCCAAATCCTGAGCTATCTGTTGTCACCGTTGCTGCGCTACCGGCAGGAGAGCCTGCGCGAGCGCTAAAGCGTCTTGCGGGCGGGGCCGACTATTACCTACACGCGACGCAGTCCTGCGGCGCCGGATTTCGCAATCTCGCGCGTCATCTGCATCACGGTCCGGCATGCAAGCGTCAGATTTCCATGACGCGACATCGCAAGCGCAATGTGACGCGTGACGACCGGTGCAACCAGTTTCGAGGATTGCAGGCGGCGCTCCTTCGATGCCGCCGCGATCGCATAGGGTCCGAGCAAGGCATAGATACTGCCTTCCGAAACGATATGCGTCTGCAGGCTGAGCGAATCGGCTTCCAGCGCGACGTTGAGCGAAACCTTGCGTTCGGTGCTGATCGCCTCGAGGTGGTTGCGCCAGGTGTTCGGGCGGCAAAACAGCACGAGCGGCAGATTGTGCAGGCTCGAGAAACGCACCGTCGGCCGCGACGTCAGCGGATCGCCGGCGGCGCTGACCAGATAGGTCGATGTCTCGGCAAGATAGATATCGCCGTCCTTGGGTGACGGGCTGGTGCGATAAAGAAGTGCGAGATCGACGCTGCCGTCCTCCAGCCAGGTCTCGAGTTGCGAGCCTTGCCCCTCGCGCACCGCCAGCTGAATGAGCGGATATTGTTCTTTCAGCCGCCTGTGCAGCGTGCTTACCAGCGGATGCGCCGTTGAAGGCAGGCTGCCGATGCGGACCTTGCCGATCGGCGTGCCCGCCGATGTCCGCACGTCATTGACCAGCTGATCGCTGCTCGTCAGCCAGGCCCGCACCTTCGGGACGATCCGCTGCCCCAGCTCGGTCAGCACAACTCCGCGACCGGTGCGCTGGAACAGGCGCCCGCCACACGCCTGCTCGAGCTCGCTGATCCGGCGGCTGATATGCGGCTGGCTCGTGCCATAGGCGAGCGCGACCCTGCTCAGGCTGCCGAACTCGGCAGCGTCAATGAACAGCTTCCAGGCGGCGTAGTCCATGGCGGCCTTCTCCCCGACCTATACCATCTTTGTTATATCTGAATTGTGTGACCTATGCCTTCCGATATAGGGCGGCGCTCCGTAGGCTCCTTGGCACGCGACCGGTCAGCAGTGCGCGACGTGCCCGCGGACGGTCCGGCCAACAATCCATCGGAGGAAATGACATGGAAGCCCTTGATCTGAGAGGTCTCGTCCCGGCGCCGGTGACCCCGTTTACCCGCGACGGAGAGGTCGACCATGCGGCGATCCAGCGGCTCGGCTCCTGGCTCGGTAGTTTCAAGGAGGTCAAAGGCCTGGTCGTTCTCGGTCATGCGGGGGAGGGGACGTTCCTCACCGCCGACGAGCAGACCGCCGTCACCCAAAGCTTCGTGAAATCAGTCGACGGAAAGATTCCCGTCATCGCGGGCATCACCCTGGAAGGCACCAAGGTGGCCGCGCTGGAGGCAAAGCGCGCTGTCAAGGCGGGCGCGCAAGCCGGCTTGGTCTACCCCTCGCATGGCTGGCTGCGCTTCGGCTATCAGAAGGGCGCGCCGCAAGACCGCTATCGCGCCATCTATCAGGAAAGCGGCTTGCCGCTGATCCTGTTTCAATATCCGGATGCCACGAAAGCGACCTACAATCTCGAGACCCAGCTCGATGTCGCAGCGCTGCCGGGCGTTTTCGCCATGAAGAACGGCGTGCGCAACATGCGCCGCTGGGACACCGAGATTCCGGTCGTCCGCCGTGAGCGTCCCAACCTGCAGATTCTCACCTGTCATGACGAATATCTGCTGCACACGATGTTCGACGTCGACGGCGCGCTGGTCGGATATGGGACGCTTGCACCCGAGCCGCTGATCGAGCTCATTGCGGCCGGCAAGGCCAAGGATTATGCGAGGGCCCGCGCGATCCATGACCGGCTGCTTCCCGTGACGCGCACCGTCTATCACCGCGGGTCGCACATGGAAGGAACCGTTGCGCTCAAGCACGGCCTGGTGACGCGCGGAATCCTCGAGCACGCAACGGTTCGCTCGCCGTTGCTCCCGCTTGAGCCGGGCGCCGACGTTGAGATCGCGGACGCGCTGCGTTCCGCCGGCCTCGGACCGGTTGTGCGGTCGCGTGAAGTCCGCGCGGCGTAGCAGGCGGCACTAAACGGCGGAGCCGGTTTCCCGCTCCGCCGCACCAAAAAGGAGCGGGAATCCGCTCTGCCGCGACAAATCAGGGAGGAGACGTCATGTCTGCACTTGTGGCAGATGGCGCCGTATTGCACACGGCGACCGCCAATCCGGTTCACTCACTCGGTCATGCCAGGCTGGTTGCGCGGCTCGAGCGGCTTCCGGTCACGCCGCGGTTGATGCTGCTGCGCGTGATCGTGGGCATCGCCACATTCTTCGACGCCTACACGGTGCTGGCGATCGCTTTCGCGATGCCGCAGCTGGTTTCGGAATGGAAGCTCGCGCCGGCCGAGGTCGGCATGATCATCTCAGCCGGTTATATCGGTCAGCTCTTCGGTGCCGTTCTGTTCGGATCGCTGGCCGAGAAGTTCGGCCGCCTGAAGATCCTCTTTGTCACCATCGTCCTGTTCGTGTCGATGGACGTCGCCTGCCTGTTTGCCTGGAGCGGCGCATCGATGATGCTGTTCCGCTTCCTGCAGGGCGTCGGGACCGGCGGCGAGGTGCCGGTGGCGAGCGCTTACATCAATGAGTTCATCGGCGCGGAGAAGCGCGGCCGTTTCTTTCTGCTCTACGAGGTGATCTTCCCGATCGGTCTGATGTTCGCCGGCATGGCGGGGTTCTTCCTGGTGCCGCTCTACGGCTGGAAAGCGATGTTCGTCGTCGGCCTGATCCCATCGGTGCTCACCATCCCGCTGCGCTGGTTGATGCCCGAGTCGCCGCGCTGGCTCGCCTCCAAAGGCCGTCTGGCGGAGGCCGATGCCGTCGTGAAAGTCCTTGAGGACAGTGCGACCCGGCGTGGCGCTGTCCTGCGCGAGCCGGTGATGCGGCCGGTCGATTCCAACGCAACGGCGCGCTCCGATTGGCGTGAGCTCTTCAGCGGCATCTACCTGAAGCGGACGTTGATGATCTGGGGTTTGTGGGTCTGCGTCTACATGATCAACAACGGCCTGGTCACATGGTTGCCGACGCTGTACCGGCAGTTCTTCCACCTGCCGCTGCAGACCAGCCTCGCTTATGGTTGGATCACCTCGGGCGTCGGCGTCGTCGCCTCCATTATCTGCGCTTTGTTGATCGACAAGGTCGGCCGCAAGCCCTGGTATGCTATCGCCTTCGTGGTCGCGGCCTTGCCGCTGCTGGCACTGGCGTGGCTCGGCGCCACCTCGGCCACGGAGGTGCTCATCCTGGTGACCGCCGCCTACGCGGTTCTGCAGACCATCGCGTTCTCGCTCTATCTCTATTCCGCTGAACTGTATCCGACGCGTCTGCGGGCAATCGGCACCGGCTTCGGAAGCGCGTGGCTCAGGGCGGGCTCGTCGGTCGGTCCGATCCTGGTCGGCGCGATCGTTGCGGATTTGGGTATTCGCTACGTCTTCGCGTCGTTCGCCGCAGTCGCACTGATCGGCGGGCTCGTTACGCTGTTGTTCGCGATCGAGACCAAAGGCAGGGTTCTCGAGGAACTGTCGCCGTAGGATCGCCGAGGGCCGGCAGGGGCCCCGTGCTGGCGCGGCACGTGAGGGTAGGGCAGCCGAATCGCTAGCGCGGCGCGAACTTGTAGCGAAATGTGCAGGTCGGCGCGCCCTGCATGATGGTTTGGGCACGGTCGAGGCTGACCTCGCCTGCGCCGACGGCCGTGATGTCGAAATCGGCCTCGCAGATCAGCAGCGCGCCGAGCTCGGGTTCGCCCAGCGCACGGAAGAATTCGGCGAAGCGGCAGCGTGTGACATCGATGTCGAGCGCCTCTTTGTCTTGGCGCAGAATCTCGGTTTCGACTTCCCGCCCGGAGATTTCGCCGAAGACGCTCTGGATGGTCGCCCATTTGCGCCGCGGGCTACCCTCGATGCCATCCCCGATCGCGGCGAACAGCTGCTTCGACCAGTCGCGC
>JBBWZU010000001.1:0-5547 GCA_039649225.1 Hyphomicrobiales bacterium
CGCCCAAATCTGTCGCCCAAGTCCGTTTCGCAATTTGCATGCCGCAATTCGCTTCGCGCGAAGCTTTTGAAATGACAGGAATTTCATTGCCGTTCGGCTCGGCAGGAACTGCCCGCGCGGTCGTGCCCGGCACTTTCTGCCGTGCAAATTTGGCCGCGTGCCGCCGCGAAGTCCGGCGCGTTGCCCCTCCTCCTTTGGCGTGTTACCTCGCCGGGTCACATTACCCCGGAGCAAGCCGATGCGCCCGTTGCTCATTGCCCCGTCCATGCTCGCATCCGACTTTTCCAAGGTCGGCGAGGAAGTGCGCGCAGTGGATCAGGCCGGGGCCGACTGGATCCATCTCGATGTCATGGACGGGCACTTCGTGCCGAACATCTCATTCGGTCCGGCGGCGATCCAGGCGATGCGCCCGCACACCAAGAAGGTCTTCGATACCCATCTGATGATCGCGCCTTGCGACCCGTACCTTGAAGCTTTCGCCAAGGCCGGCTCGGACATCATCACGGTGCATGTCGAGTCGAGCCCGCACGTGCATCGCTCATTGCAGGCGATCCGCGCGCTCGGCAGGAAGGCGGGCGTCACGCTCAATCCCGGCACGCCGGTGGAGACGATCGAGAACGTGATCGATCTGGTCGACCTGATCCTGGTGATGTCGGTCAATCCCGGCTTCGGCGGACAGGCCTTCATCCCGACCGCGATCGAGAAGGTTGCGCGGCTACGCGCGCTCGCCGGTGCGCGCCCGATCGACATCGAGATCGACGGCGGCATCACGGCCGAAACCGCGCCGCTGGTCGCGCGCGCTGGCGCCAACGTGCTGGTCGCCGGCTCCGCGGTGTTCAAAGGCGGTCCGGATACCTATGCGAAAAACATCTCGGCGATCCGCCTTGCGGCCGCACTGGTGCGTGGAGAAGCGGCCTGACGCGGTCTTGTGCGCCCGGACGCAGACTAAGCGGCCCGCACCGTACGCACGAACTTCTCGACTTCGCTCTTGAGGCGGCCGCTTTCGCGCGACAGCGCCTGAGCCGAGCTCAGCACCTGCGATGAGGCCATGCCGGTGTCGCTCGCGCCGCGGCTGACATCGGTGATGTTGGTCGCAACTTGCGCGGTGCCCTGCGCGGCCTGCGCCACGTTGCGCGAGATTTCCTGCGTCGCCGCGCCCTGCTCCTCGACCGCCGCCGCGATCAGCGTCGCGATCTCGGACATCCGCCCGATAGTGCCGCTGATCTCCTTGATCGCCGTCACCGACTCCTGCGTGGCGGCCTGCATGCTGGCGATCTGCGTGCCGATCTCGTCGGTCGCTTTCGCGGTCTGTGTCGCAAGCTGCTTGACCTCCGAGGCCACCACGGCGAAGCCGCGTCCGGCCTCGCCGGCACGCGCCGCCTCGATCGTCGCGTTGAGCGCCAGCAGATTGGTCTGTTCGGCAATCGCCGTGATCAGCTTCACGACATCGCCAATGCGGCCCGCCGCGACCGACAATTCGGCGATGCGGGCATCGGTCTTGCCGGTCTGCGCCACCGCTTCGGCCGCGATCTTGCTCGATTCCTGCACTTGACGCGCAATCTCGTTGACCGAACCGGTCATCTCCTCGGTTGCCGCCGCCACCGAGCCGACATTGGTGGACGCGGCTTCCGATGCGGCGGCCACGGCGTCGGAGAGCTTTTGCGTGGTTTCGGCGGTGTTGGTCAGAGTGCCGGCGGCGCTTTCGAGCTTGCCCGAAGCGGTTGATACCGTTTCGACGATGTTGCCGACCGCCGACTGGAATTCGTCGGCTAGTTTCGCCATTTCGGCCTTGCGCTGCGCGGCGCTGCGCAGCTCGTTAGCCTTCTGGTCTGCCCGCATCCGTTCGGCCTCGATCATGCTGTCCTTGAAGGTCTGCATGGTACCCGCGAGCGCGCCGATCTCATCCTTGCGACCGGCGAATGACACCGTCGCCGACAGATCGCCGCCGGCAAGCTTCAGCATGGCATTCTGAATGATCACGAGCGGTTTGGTGACACGACGCGACACCGCCCACATCATAGCGCCGGAAAACGCCATGGCGACGATCAGGAGCGCAAGCTGCGTCCAGGTGTCGGCCGTCGCCCGTGCCCGCTGGCTGTTGGCGTGAGCTTTCGCGACATCGAGCGCCGACTCGGCGACGGCGACCAGCGTCGCCTGCCGGGCGACCGAGTTGGCCGACCAGTCGGCGAGGCTCATATTGATCGGCTGGCCGGCCAGCGACGCCTTGATCGCCGCCATGCGCTGGTCGGCGTAGTCCCGGCTCATATAGCCGTCGCGCGCCTTCTGCATCGCCTCGCCGAAGCTTGGCGGCAGCGGCAGGCCGGCGGCCAGATCTTCGAGCGCCGCGAAAACCCCCTCGAGCCGACCCACATGCCCGTTGTAGGTCGCGATCGGATCGCCCTGCACCGGCACGCCGGCCATGAGATCGGAGATCACCACCGAGGCGTTGCCGGCGGAGGTGCGGGCGAACCAGGCAAGTTGCTTTAGCTCCATCAGTTGATCGATGTAGGCGTCGTCGAGCTTGACCGAACGCGTGATTGCCGAAGACAGCTTGTCGAGCAGCTCGATCAGCCCGCTGGTTTCGGCGAAGAACTCCTTCGCAAGGCCGCTGCGCCGCGCCGCCTTGGGTTGGGCGAAGGCCTGGGCAGTCTCCTCCTGCAGCGCCGTCAGCCGTTTGGTCGCCTGATCCAGCGCTGTGATCATCGTCTGCCGGTCGGCGAAATCGACGGTCTGCAGCACCGCGTAAGCCGCCCTCAAGGCCGGCATCTCGGCGGCGCGCACGGCGACGATCTGTGCGCTCGGCCCCGGTAATTGCTTGTCGCCGAGGAGATCGCGATTGGTCGATGAACGCTCGACGCGCAGGTTGTGCAGCGCGGTGAACAGGTGCGACGAGGCTTCCGCCACCGCCGCAACACGACCGGCGGCGGCGAGCCGCGTCCATGAGTTCCAGGCGCCGAGCGCCAGCACAACCATGACCGATACGGCCAACGTGGCAATGACGGACTTCAGCAGCCCGTTGACCGACAATCGATTGAACATTCAACGCTCCGAATCAGAGTTTCTTCTGATCTTTCCTATTCTTGCTTTCCTAAAGGGGAGGTAAGTTTATTTGCCTTGTCGGCCGCGCAGGTATTTTTACGTAACCTTCGGCTTCCCTGTCGGCATCATGGCGGCGCTGCTTAGCTCTCCGCCCCGGCAGGCTGGCGCGTGGCGCTCTGCCGCTCGATTGCCGCTGCGTCCCGGCTCTGGTAGAGCGCGGGCGTCTCCCTTCGAGGTCCGCCATGATCCCGCGTTATTCCCGTCCCGAGATGGCCGCCATCTGGGACCCGCAGACCCGCTTCCGCATCTGGTTCGAGATCGAGGCGCATGCCTCCGACGCGATGGCCGAGCTTGGTATCATTCCCAAGGAAGCCGCCTTCACGATCTGGGAGAAGGCGCGGCACGCCACCTTCGACGTCGCGCGCATCGACGAGATCGAGCGCGAGACCAAGCACGACGTCATCGCGTTCCTGACTCACCTCGCCGAGATCGTCGGACCCGAGGCGCGCTTCGTGCATCAGGGCATGACCTCCTCGGATGTGCTCGACACCTGCCTCAACGTCCAATTGACGCGCGCCGCCGATATCCTGATCGGCGATGTTGAGCGGCTGCTGGAAGCGCTCAAGCGCCGCGCCTTCGAGCACAAGATGACGCCGACGATCGGCCGCTCGCATGGCATCCATGCCGAGCCGGTGACGTTCGGGCTCAAGCTCGCGCAGGCCTACGCCGAGTTCGCGCGCAACAAGGACCGCCTGATCGCGGCACGCCGGGAAGTCGCCACTTGCGCCATCTCCGGCGCGGTCGGCACCTTCGCGCAGATCGACCCGCGCATCGAGGCGCATGTCGCGGCAAAAATGGGCCTCACTCCCGAGCCGGTCTCCACGCAGGTGATCCCGCGCGATCGCCACGCGATGTTTTTTGCCATCCTGGGCGTCGTCGCCTCATCGATGGAACGGCTGGCGATCGAGATCCGCCACCTGCAGCGCACCGAGGTGCTGGAGGCCGAGGAATTCTTCTCGGTCGGCCAGAAGGGCTCGTCGGCGATGCCACACAAGCGCAACCCGGTGCTGTCGGAAAACATCACCGGCCTTGCCCGCATGGTGCGCGGCTATGTGACGCCGGCGCTGGAGAACGTCGCGCTGTGGCACGAGCGCGATATCTCGCATTCCTCGGTCGAGCGGATGATCTGCCCGGATGCGACGATTACGCTCGACTTCGCGCTCGCCCGCCTGACCGGGTTGATCGACAAGCTGCTGGTCTATCCGGACAACATGCAGAAAAATCTCGACCGGCTCGGCGGCCTGATTCATTCGCAGCGCCTGCTGATTGGGCTGACGCAGAAGGGCGTGTCGCGCGAGGAGTCCTATGCGCTCGTGCAGCGTAACGCGATGCGGGTATGGCGCGGCGAAGGCGACTTCCTCACCTTCCTCAAAGCCGACAAGGACGTGACCAAGCACATGAGCGATGCCGAGATCGAGGCGAACTTCGACCTCGGCTATCACTTCAAGCATGTCGACACGATTTTCCAGCGCGTGTTCGGCACTTCAAAGGCCTGAAGCACGAAGAAAACCCGGCGGGGCGAGCTCGCCGGGCTTCGTTGTCTCGACGCGGCTCGCGCTAGTGCTGCGGTGCGCCAACGCCGCCGTGTGCACCACCCCCGCCCGCACCACCTCCGCCGCGCGCGCCACCACCGGCCGGCGCACCGACACCACCGCCGGGCGCACCCACCCCGCCGGCCCGCATGCCGGTCGGCGCGCTCACCTGCGCGCCGGCGCCGCCGACGCGCATCTGCGGGCTTACGCTCCCGGGCTGACTTGCCGGTGCACCGACGCCACCGCGACTAAAGCCGGTGCCCACGCTGCCGACGCGTCCCGCCGGCGCGCCAACCCCGCCAACGCGGTTGCCGCCGTTCCAGCCCGGCCGGCCCTGCCAATTGCCACCGTTCCAGCCCGGGCGGCCCTGCCAGTTGCTGCCCACTCGGCCACCGCCGTTCCAGCGACCGTCCCAGCCGTGGCGGCGATGGCGGAACCCGGGGCTCACAGAGAAGCCGACGCTGGGACCATAATCGTCGTAATAATAGTCATTGTAGGCATAGTCGGGTGTTTCGTCGTAGGCGTAGCCCGGATCGGCATAGCCCGGCGCGACTGCCGCATAGCCGGGGCCGCCGCCGCCCGCCATCGCCAGATAGTTCTGGTTGGCGTAGCCGGTCCCGCCGCTAAAGCTGATCTGGCACCAGCGTCCGGTGCAGCCCGCGACATCAACCGTCTCGCCGCCCTGGACCGTCCCGATCACCTGATACTGCGCACCCGGTCCGGAACGAACGTTGAGGTCGGACTGAACGGTTGCGGGCGCGGCTGCGGCTGCGCCGGCCGAAAGCAGCAGCGTGGCGCTGCCCGCGAGCAATGTGTTTCGGATTGAGCCAGTCATGGGGTTGTTCCCTTTTTGAGAATTCCTGTCGCCTGAAGATCAAACCAACTCTTCGTGGCGATGTTCCGACATGAAATATTT
>JBBWZU010000007.1:0-7721 GCA_039649225.1 Hyphomicrobiales bacterium
GCGGCGATAACATCCTTCGCGCCGTCCGCTTCCCAGGCGCAGGTCTCGGTCGACACGCCGGTGGGCGGCGTCCATATCGGCGATCGTCCGTATTATCGCGACTATGACGGTCCGGCGGTGCGCGAGCGCCGCGTGTATCGCGAGCGTGAAGTCGGCCTGCGCGGCGATTGCCGCACCGTTACCATCCAGCGTGACGATGGCTCGATGAAGCGCATCCGCCGCTGCGACTAGCAGCGCCGCACACGACACGACACAAAAGGCGGCCGGACGTTCCGGCCGCCTTTTCCTGCTTGAACTAGCGGACTTCCAGAAGACCCCGAGTCGGATACCTCCACCTCAGCGCGTCACGGACAAATTTTACGCACGTCACCCCAACGGGCGACGCGGACGCGTTCGCGATTCGTTATTTTTTATTCGGGAGATAGCAAATCCGATTGTCGCGTATGGGGGTTCGCATCATGCGATTGCAGCCATTTCAAACGAGGACGGAGTTGGAAGGGCGCAAGCCGCAGCACCCGACAGACCGATGCGCCGGGGCCGGAATCGCCTCAGGCGAGTACGATCTGCGGATCGGAGCGATCTTCAAGTTACCTGCGACGTGGTGGCAACGCGCCCGGTTCAGGGCAAAGTTGCGCGCGGATCTCGCAGAGGGGCGCGATTTTCTCCGAGATATCGGCATCGGCATGTACGAGGCGCGAATGGAAGTGTCGCGGTTTTTTTGGGAACCGATCGCGCTGAAGGCCGACAGCCAAAATCAGCAACCACTTCAAGCTGCGCGCCGACACGTTGTCCTGGTACCAATCAATCGCGATCCGCCGGGAAGAGTGCAGCCAGTTTCTCGTGCGGTGAATTTGACATTCCTATCAGTTCGCCGCGAGTCCTCTTAGGACTTTCAAATTCAAGAACCGCACTCGTGCCCCGTTTCCGAAGTCCGCTACCGGCGCAAGCGGCTGAGCGCAGAAGGGCTGTACTACGTCAATCTCATCGTCAGTTCGGGCCTGTTCGTCTTTGCGCTGTCTTTGCTCGCAAGCGCCTTGCGCATCGACTGACAACCGTGATGGCCTAAGCCGGTAACGGTTCGATGCCGCACCACTCCGCAATGAACAGCGTCATGGCCGCCGTGATGCGCTGAACCGAGGACAGGCTCACGCATTCGTCGACGCTGTGGATGCCGCGCGAGGTCGGCCCGTAACACAGGGTCGGCACCTTGTCGTAGAGTGCGTAAACGCGCGCATCGAGGTATCCAGCGGTCATGAAGCTTTCCAGTTTCTTTCCCGTCGCGGCCTGATGCGCGCGGGCGAGAACCGTCTCGGCCTGCGAGCCCGGCTCCAGCACGTAGCCTTCGGCATAGAAGCCGTTGAAGACGACACGCGGTGGGTTGTTCGCCAAAAGCTTGTCGCTGCGGGCAAAATCCGCGACTACCTGCTCGATCTCGCGCGCGGCCTCCTGCGCCGACGTGCCCGGATAGATCGCGATGCGGCAATCGAGCCGGCACCACGAGGGCACCGACGAAGCCCAGTCGCCACCTTCGATGCGTCCGACATTCAGATTGATCGGGTGCGCCTCGCCTTCAAAGTGTTCGCGGCCGGCCTTGCGGGCATTCCATTCGTCCTCGAGCCGGCGTAGCGCTCCGACCACACGGTACGCCGCATCAATCGCATTGGCGCCGGCGCCCATTTCCCGAACGTGGACCGCATGGCCCGCAATATGAATCTGGAACCACAACACCCCGACATTGGCGCGCACCAGCTTTTCGTCTTCCGGCTCCGGAATCAGCACCGCGTCCGCCCGATAACCGCGCAGATGCGACATCAGCGCGCCATTGCCAGTCGATTCTTCCTCGACCACGGACTGCACGTACAGCGTCGCGGCCGGTTGCAGGCCGATGCGACGCAGGGCCTTGAGGGCGAACAGGTTCGCCGCATGGCCGGCTTTCATGTCGCCGGAGCCGCGGCCGAACAGCCAGTCGCCCTCGACGGCAGGGTCATAGGGCGGGCGGGACCAATGCGCCGCCGGGCCGGTCGGCACGACGTCGACATGAGCCTGGAGGATCAGGCTCCGGCCCGCTTCGATTTGCGGCCGATGGATACCGACCACGATCGGCGCCTGCGAGTGCGCTTCGGAATATTTCGATCCACCAGGATGACGCTCGATCGCGTCACGGTCCATCTGGAACCGTTCCATGACCAGGCCGTAATCGCGATAGGTCCTGAAGACGAAATCCTGGATCGCGTGCTCGGCGCCGCGCACCGAGGCAAATCCGACCAGCGCCCTGGTGAATTCGACCTGTTCGGCGAACCCCTCGCCCACTGACTCGATGATGCGGTCGCGCAAGCTGGGGTCGATGCTCATGAAAGCCCTCGCACATTGGTATTCTTGAAATTCGCGTCACCGTGTGTTGCACAGTTTTGCAGGCTTCGAAATTGGAGATCGGCATTCGTCGGCGACCGCCAATGTTCCGCCCCGATTCAGATGAACTCTGCAGGCAGGGGACGGACGATGGACAAGGCCGAAGAGTTGCGCTCGCGGGCGATCGAGCATCTTGAAGCAGCGCTCGCGCTGACTGACGAGACGCGGGATCGCAGTGCTGGACTGTTGATAGAGCTGGCGCTGGATGAGCTGCGCACCGCGCTTTGGCCGTCGCTTGACGCCAGCTGGGACCGTGTCCTCAAGCGCTGATCAATGGAGCCGCGTCGTTGGCTCCTTGGCTTGGTCGCGCGTTCGGCTTCCGAAAGCCGCAACCTTCGGCCGCTTCCTGTGCGCCAACTTCGGGCGCGAGACGTTTCAGAAGCAGCCAATCAAGGCCACATGCTCGGCGGTTTGATTCCGCCATCAAGCGGGAAACGCGCGGCGCTCACTTCGTGCAGCACACGCGCTTTCAGCAGCATGGCGTCAAGCATGCCCTCCCGGGCCAGTTCAATGACCCGGATGGCGACAACTTCGCGCGGCACTGCGGCGGCCTCCGGCAGCTCCATCGCAAGGCAAATTTCGTCGAAAGCGAGCGCCATGGCGTGTGTCTCATCCGGCTCGAATACCGCATCACGACCAGGCGGATGGTTTTCCGTTGCCATTTCCGTCCCCCATTGGACAGCGCGTTACCAATGCCTTTCGCCCCTGGAATTCCATCTCACTCCGCATTCAAAATTCCATCTGCCCAATACCGGACACATGCGCGAAAAAATCCACCGAAATATAGTCCCGGCACCTGTTTCCCTAAGCTCGCTATCGGACAGATAAACCGCTATCCTGTTGACATCACTGGCACGGCGCAATCGGGCGTCAGTGGCTGAGAGACGCTATCGCGCTCCCGCCTAACAGGCAGGAGAGCGCAATGTCAGACCCATCCAATTTTCTTCTGGCGTCCCTCCCGGCATCGGACATCGGCGCCTTGCGCCCGCATTTGAGGACCGTCGAGCTGCCGCAAGGAATGGTCCTGTTCGAGATCGGCGACCCGATCACTCAAGTCTACTTTCCCAGTAGCGGCGTCGTGTCACTGGTCGTGCCGCTGGAGTCCGGCGAAATCATCGAGTCCGCGATGATCGGCCGCGAAAGTCTCGTCGGCGGCTCGGCCGGGCTGAGCGGACAGGTTTCGGTCTGCAAAGCCATCGTGCAGATCGCCGGCGCGGGGTCCGTGCTCGATACCGAAAGATTTCGCGCCTTGGCCGAGACAAGCGCGGCCTGCCGCACGGCCCTCTTCCGGCACGAGCAGCTCCTGTTTGTGCAGGCGCAGCAGTCCGCCGCCTGCAACGCGACCCACACCGTCGAAGCGCGCCTCGCGCGATGGCTCTTGCGCTGCCACGATCTGCAAGGCGGCGACGAGCTGCAGCTGACTCAGGAATTCATCGCGCAGATGCTCGGCGTCCGGCGAACCAGTGTGTCGGTCATCGCAAACACTTTGCAGCAGGCCGGCTTCCTCCGGTACAGCCGAGGCCATATCCGCATCCTCAATCTGGAGGGTCTCCGCGAGACCACCTGCGAGTGCTACCAGACCGTCAAGTCGCACGCCGATCGGCTGATCGGCGGCGGCCATGGCAGTGTCCATCTTGCTTCTTTGAAATAAATTTGCTCCTATGTCTGGAACCGCACGGATGCAGACACGTTCGGTTCAGACGTGACCTAAGGAGCCGGGGTTAACCGGCACCGCATCCCCGACCCGGACAACCTCTCGCCGCAGAGGGTCATAGGGGCAGTTGAGCAGCGTCTTGCTCACCCAGGTCAACCTTAAAAGACCTCGATCCGAAAAGACTTCTATCGCAAAAGATCCGGAGCCGGAGCGTGTCGGACGCGCATGATCTCCGTTCGCAAGCCGAAGTGTATTTTGAATTGGCGCGGCGAATGAGCCTCGCCAATACCGAACGCGCCGTCTCATCGGCCGAAAAAACAATCGCAACCGCGAACGCGGATTTAAGCCATGCCCCGGTTCTTCTTCCCCGTGGACTATGACGGCTTTCGGTATGAGGATGACAGTGGCGAGGTTTTCCCGAACGCCGTAGAGGCCGAACGTCATGCGGAGATCGTTGCCGGAGAGCTTTCCCGCAACAATACCAAGTCCGTCACGGTCTTCATCGTCGCCGAGGATCGCTTTCGTGTTATCCGCAGTGTAGAGCGCGGCAATCCCTATTCGGCGCGGCCTGGAGCTTTGCTCGGATTCGATGAGGGCTTGCGCGAGCAGACGCGTCTGTCCGGTGTCGTCGCACGCCTGAAGAACAAAGGTGGATAGCGAGGGCGTTTGTTTCCGGCGCTTTCGGCAAGTTCGGCGCCGATGGCACGGCCGCGGACAACCGCGAGGATCGAGGCCAGCGTGCTGGAACAAATTTGCACATTTGCGGCTCCTCACATGCCGCCAACAGATGCTTGCACATCGATTCCACATCGACAATTCTGGCCCCGCCGCGGAGGGGCTTGGCGATGCCGACTGGTTTCGAACAGAGGCGAGAAGCGCTTGTCGGATTGATGTACGACGCCGTGCTTGACGCATCGCTCTGGAGTGCGGCGCTGGAAGGCATCGCCGACCTGACCGACAGCGCAGCCGCGCTGATCCACGGTTACAGCGTGGATCGCGAGATATACACGTTCCACGAACTTGGCCGGATCGATCCGGACTGCAAGCGCCGCCATGAACTCTATCATATCGACAATCCATGGATGCGCTCAAACCGATTTGCGGCCGGCCACGTGGTGCGCTCCGACGACCTGATCCCGCTGGCGCAGCTCAAGCGCACGGCGTTTTACGACGATGTCCTGCGGCCGCAAGACATCGCGCACGGCACGATCGTCAACGTGATAAGCCAGCCGGATTTCAGGGTATCGATCAACGTCGAGCGCAGCGAAACGAAAGGACCGTTCAGCGAACGCGACATCGTGGTCTTGAACGCGCTGCTTCCGCATTTGCGCCGCGCCTGCCAGTTGCGGTTGCGCCTGCACGACTTTCAGGCTGCCGCGCAAGCCGAGCGCGACGCGCTCGACGCGCTGTCGACCGGCATTGTCACCTTCGATGCCGGGCACCGGGTGCTGTTCGCCAACACGGCGGCTCGGGCACAGGCCGAGAAACTGTCGCTTCATTTCGGCACCGGCACTGACGTGTCCGGTCCGCCGGCGGTCACGAACGCGCTCCGCGCACTGATCGGCGACGCCGTGCGTGGTGGCGCCGGAGGAACAAGGCGCCTGTCGCGCGGGGACGGCGGGGACATCGGCGTGACCGTGGCACCGGTACGCGGCCGTACGCTCGACCACCGGTCTCATCATGCGACGGCGTGCCCAGCCGCAATCGCGCTTCTCGTCGACCTGTCGCAAACGCGCGATGCCGCGAGCGCGCTGTTGGCGGCGCGCCATGGCCTGACCGCGGCGGAATTGCGGGTGGCGACGGCGCTCGCGCAGGTCAACGGCATGGCGGCCGCCGCCGCAATGCTCGGCATCAGCGTCAACACGCTGAAAACCCACACCCAGCGTATTTACGCCAAGGCCGGCATCCGCAGCCACGCCGAACTGGTGCAATCCATCGCGCAGATCGCCCGGACGCTCGGTCCGTCGATGTGAAGACGGTTCTCACCGTCGCGCGGATTCGCCATCACCCCATGGGGTGACGACGGACGGCCCGCCGATGCGGATAATCTCCCGGCGCTGGCAGGAGACCGATCATGATACGACTGACACTCGCTTTGATGACTCTTTTGTCATTGGCGAATCCGCTGCGAGCAGAACCGACCTATCCGCAAACCACCGTCCGTATCGTGCTGGGCTTCAGTCCAGGAACCGCTCCCGACCTCGCGGCGCGCATCCTGGCGGAACGCTTTACTGCCGTCTGGGATAAGCCCGTCATCGTCGAGAACATGCTGGGAGCGGGCGGCAATATCGCGGCCGACCACGTCGCCAAGGCGGCGCCGGACGGCGCCACACTGCTGATGGCGGGCAATGCGGCGATCGTGATCAATCCGTCGCTTTACGCCAAACTGCCGTATGATCCGGCACGCGATCTCGTCCCGGTCGCCCAGGTGACGATCGCGCCCAATGTTCTGGTGCTGAGCAAGGACGTACCGGCCACAAGCGTGCAAGATCTGGTCGAGCTGGCGCGGCGCAGCCCGCTGACCTTTGCTTCCGCCGGGATCGGCACCTCGACCCATCTGGCCGGCGAGCTGTTCCAAACCATGGCGGGCATCAAGATGCAGCACGTGCCGTATCGCGACACCGCGGCGTTGCTGAGCGATCTTGCCGCCGGCCGCGTCACCATGTTCTTCGGCAGTATCGCCTCGGTGCTGCCGCAGGTTCGTGACGGCCGATTGCGCGCATTGGCGGTCACATCGCTCCGGCGCTCGCCCAGCATGCCTGACCTGCCGACACTCGACGAACTCGGCTTCAGCGGCTTTGACGCCATCGCCTGGTTTGGCCTGATGGCGCCCGCCGGGACGCCGGCGCCGATTATCGCAAAGCTGCACGACGAGGCGCTGAAGGCGGTGACGGCCCCCGCGGCGCGGGAAAAGTTCGCCGCGCTCGGCATGGAGACGGTCGCGCGAACGCCGGATGAGTTCGCGGCCGCGATCCGGAGCGAAACCCCGGTATGGGCCAAGCTGATCAAGCAGGTCGGGATCGCGCCGATCCCATAGCCGTGCATCACACCACCTGTGGCCGCCAGGCGATGACACCTTCGGTCCGCGCCCGCACCGCGGGGGAAGCCAGGCACGTGGCGACCGCCTCGTAGCCGGGCGCGCCGCGATAGGGTGCGACACATGTCGGCGGGCTGTGATTGGCCGGGCAAAGAATGATCGCCTCGTCGGGACCCACCAGATCCAGGTCGAGGATGGCGCTGGAGCGCGTCAGACAAAAGAGCGGCCGTGCCGCGGGCCCGCGCCGGCGCAGATGCCGGATGAGGGCTTCCTGCGTCGCCTGGTCCAGCCCCTGCTCCAGCATATCGACGACCATGATCGCCGGGCCTTCCGCCTCGAGGGCGGCGAGCAAGGCGACCAGGGCCTGCGACCGCGTGGCGCCCTCCCCGGCGAGCCACGCGAGCGCCTGATCGGCTCGATCCCGCAGCGCCGCATCGGCGTCAAGGCGAGCCCGCGCGGCCGCGCCGCCGTCCGCCAGCCGGTCGAGGCCGAGGAAGGCCGCATTGGGCAGCGTCGCGGCGATGCGCTGGGCCAGCCTGGTTTTGCCGCTGCCGAGCGGGCCGATGATGTAGTTCAGCGCGCGGATGTCGGAGAGTTCGAACCGCTCGCCGCCCCACGGCC
>JBBWZU010000040.1:0-16431 GCA_039649225.1 Hyphomicrobiales bacterium
ACTCGCGCGGGCTTCGTCTCGGCAACATGGTGCAGTTGCGCGATGTCTGGGCCGAGGAGATCGAGGCCGCGCTGGCCGGCAAGAAGAGCGCCAAGGAAGCGCTCGATGCGGCGGTCGCGCGCGGCAATACGATGCTGCGGCAGTTCGAGAAGTCGGTGAGCAAGTAGATCTAAACTCCGTCATGCCCGGCACGTAGCCAAGCTTGCGCAGGCTGCGTAGACTTGCCTGCGATGCCGGGCATCCATGTTTTGCTTGTTTAACAGAAGACGTGGATGGCCGGGTCAAGCCCGGCCATGACGAAGCGGGTAAGTCCTGAGTTCATGGAAAAGCGCTCGATCTTCAATCACCGTCTGCTGCCCTACGCGCTGCTTCTTCCGCAGATCGTCATCACGCTCGTATTCTTCTATTGGCCGGCCAGCCAGGCGGTGTGGCAATCGTTTCTGCTGCAGGACGCGTTCGGGCTCTCGACCGTCTTCATCTGGTTCGAAAATTACGTCGACCTGTTCAGCCAGCCCGAATACTACCGCACGATCGCCACCACGCTGGTCTTTTCCGCCACCGTCGCGGTGCTGTCGCTCTCGATCGCGCTCCTGCTTGCGACGCAGGCCGACAAGCAGCTCAAGGGCGCCGGCATCTATCGCACGCTGCTGATCTGGCCCTACGCGGTCGCACCCGCGATCGCCGGCGTGCTGTGGATCTTCATGTTCCAGCCTTCGCTCGGCGTGATCGCGCGCGGCCTGCGCAATATCGGCATCGACTGGAATCCGCTGCTCAACGGCGATCACGCGATGATCATGGTGATCCTCGCGGCGACCTGGAAACAGATCTCCTACAATTTCTTGTTCTTCCTCGCCGGCCTGCAATCGATCCCGAAAAGCGTGATCGAGGCTGCGGCGATCGACGGCGCGCGCCCGCTGCGCCGTTTCTGGACCATCGTGTTTCCGCTGATCTCGCCGACGACGTTCTTTCTGCTCGTCGTCAACCTCGTCTACGCGTTCTTCGAGACCCTCGGCACCATCGACACGATGACCGGCGGCGGCCCCTCGAAGGCGACCGAGACGATGGTCTACAAGGTCTATGTCGACGGCCTCCTCGGCGGCAATCTCGGCGGATCGGCCGCGCAGTCGGTCGTGCTGATGATTATCGTGATCGGGTTGACCGCGATCCAGTTCCGCTACGTCGAAAAGAAAGTGAACTACTGATGGCCTCTGTGATGTGGAAAGAGCTCACCGCCGAAGACCTGCGCGCCAAGGCGGCCGAAAATGCCATCGTGCTGCTGCCGATCGCCTCGATGGAGCAGCACGGCCCGCATCTGCCGGTCGGCGTCGATACGTTCCTGTGCGAAGCCGTGTGCCGGGGTGGCGCCGAACTCGCCGTGAAAGACGTAGCCGTCGTGGTCGCGCCGACGCTGTGGTGTGGCATGGCCGAGCACCACATGGCGTTCGGCGGCACGTTCACGTTCGACATCCCGACCTATATGGCGGTGCTCGGCGCATTCCTGAAAAGCATTGCGCGCCAAGGCTTCAAAAAGGTGTTCATCGTCAACGGCCATGGCGGCAACATCGCGGCGATGAACGCCTTCCTGCCTGATCTGACGCGCGAGACCGGCCTCACGCTTTACGCCGCCACCTATTTCGATCTGTCGCAATCCGACATGGCGCCGATCCTGGAGGACCAGAAGCGCGTGCATCACGCCTGCGAGGTCGAGACCTCGATGATGATGGTGGTGGCGCCCGACACCGTGAAGCACGACCGCTTGGGCGAAGCCGTCGGCATGCTCAACGGCGATCCGCGCAAGGCCTATCCGGCCTCGCGCTATCTGCCGTTCAAGGACAACCTCACCACCAGCGGCGTGATCGGCGATGCGCGGCGCGCAAACAAGCAGAAGGGCGAGAAGCTGCTCGCCATATGCGCCGAGGGCCTCGCCGCCACGCTGAAAAACCGCGAGATGTGGGCCTGATGGTCGAGAACAGCCGCTTCGGAAACATCATCGCGCACGCGATCCTGTGGATTGGGATCGCGATCGTGGTATTTCCGGTCTATCTGGCGTTCGTCGGCTCGACGCATGAGCCGACGATCATCGCCAATGGCCAGATGCCGCTGACACCCGGCTCGCATTTTCTGGAAAATTATTACCGCGCGATCTTCGTCGGCACCAGCGGCACTACGCGCGAGCCGGTCTACACCATGCTGATCAATTCGTTCGTGATGGCGATGATCATCGCATGCGGCAAGATCGCGATCTCGATCATCTCGGCCTTCGCGATCGTGTACTTCAAGTTTCCGTTCCGCCAGAGCGCGTTCTGGGTGATCTTCATCACCCTGATGCTGCCCGTCGAGGTGCGCATCTATCCAACCTACAAGGTCGCCTCCGACCTCAATCTGCTCGACACCTACGCCGGGCTGACGCTGCCGCTGATCGCGTCCGCGACCGCGACGTTGCTATTCCGGCAATTCTTCATGACGGTGCCGGATGAGCTGGTCGAGGCGTCGCGCATCGATGGCGCGGGACCGCTGCGGTTTTTCTGGGATACACTGCTGCCGCTCTCGCGCACCAACATGGCGGCGCTGTTCGTGATCCTGTTCATTCTCGGCTGGAACCAGTACCTCTGGCCGCTGCTGATCACCACGCGCGATGACATGCAGACCATCGTGATCGGCATCAAGAAAATGATCGTGACGTCGGACGCGCTGACCGAATGGCAGCTCGTGATGGCGACCGCGATGCTGGCGATGCTGCCGCCGGTCGCCGTCGTGATCGCAATGCAGCGGTTGTTCGTGCGCGGGCTGGTGGAAACGGAGAAGTGAGGGGGCGAATAGGGTGTAGCGAATAGCGAATAGAAGCCTGCTTCCCTATTCGCTACTCGCTACTCGCCAGCTCCGGGGGAACTGATGGCTGAAGTCACGCTGAAAGACGTCAAAAAAATCTACGCCGGTGGCGTCGAGGCCGTGAAGGGCGTGACCTTCGACGTGCCGGACGGCCATTTCTGCGTGCTGGTCGGGCCTTCGGGCTGCGGCAAGTCGACGCTGCTGCGCATGGTGGCGGGTGTCGAGACCATCTCGTCGGGCGAGGTCCGCATCGGAGATCGCGTCGTCAACGAGATCGAGCCGTCCGAGCGCGACATCGCGATGGTGTTTCAGAACTACGCGCTCTATCCGCACATGCGGGTCTACGACAACATGGCCTACGGGTTGCGCAATCGCAAAACCCCGAAAGACGAGATCGACAGGCTCGTGCGCGAGGCCGCACGCATTCTCGAGATCGACGCCCTGCTCGATCGCAAGCCGCGCCAGCTCTCCGGCGGCCAGCGCCAGCGCGTCGCGATGGGGCGGGCGATCGTACGCCGGCCGAAGGCGTTCCTGTTCGACGAGCCGCTCTCCAATCTCGATGCCAAGCTGCGCGTCTCGACGCGCGTTGAGATCAAGAAGCTGCAAAAGAGTCTCGGCACCACATCGCTTTACGTCACGCACGATCAGCTCGAGGCGATGACCCTCGCCGACATGCTGGTGGTGATGAATGCCGGCAAGGTCGATCAGATCGGCCCGCCGCTCGAGGTCTATCAAAAGCCCGCAACCACATTCGTCGCGACTTTCATCGGCGCGCCCGCCATGAATCTGTTGCCGATGAGCGGCGCGGAGCCGGGTCTGTTGCTCGCCGATGCGCGCATTCCGCCCGAAGGCGCCATCGTCGGCATCCGCCCGGAGGACCTTGAGCTTGCGCCGGACGGCACCAAGCCTGCCGAGGGTGTCGGTCTGGCGCTCACCGTGGGCGCGGTCGAGCGTGTCGGGCCGGAAAGCTTCATCTATGGCACGCTCGATCGCGGCGACGACGTGATCGTGCGGGTGGCCGGAACGCATGCGCCAGCGCCCGGTGAGCGCGCGGTGGCGGTGGCGTCGCGGGCAAAATTGCATGTCTTCAGTGCCGACGGGCAGCAGCGCCTCTAGCTCAAATGGCTGATTCGGCTCGCGAAACGCTCGTTCTTGAACCCTTAACCGACACCCCCCATATTGATCGGTACCGGACCGGACCTGACGAAGTGTCAGGGCCGCGCCGGTGGAAGCGCCAGATCGGGCTTCCCAAAGTCGCTTGAAAGAGGGCTTTGAATCTATGTCCCGAGTTCCGTCGCTTTCAAGTCCGTTCCTGCTCGGGTTTGATGAGATCGAGCGCGTCCTCGACCGTGTGACCAAAGCGGCCGACGGCTATCCGCCCTACAATATCGAGCGGGTGCCGAGAGACGAGCGCGATCCGGAGCTGTTGCGCATTACGTTGGCGGTTGCCGGCTTTACGCGCGAGCAGCTTGATGTGTCGATCGAGGAGAACCAACTGGTGATCCGCGGCCGGCAGCAGGATGACAAGACCCGGGAGTATCTCCACCGCGGTATCGCGGCGCGTCAGTTCCAGCGTGTGTTCGTGCTGGCCGACGGCATCGAGGTGAAGGGTGCGGATTTGAGAAATGGTCTGCTGTCGATTGATCTGGCACGTCCAGAGCCTGAGCGCGTTGTCCGTTCAGTCGCCATCAGAAACCACGAGTGACGGTAATGAGGCATCGACATAAAAGGAGTCGAGGGCCATGAATACCAGTACGATGACAAACGACGTCCACGAGATTTCCGCTGAGGCCCTGCAGGGGCTCGGCGGCGGCAAGCTCGCCTACGTCAAGACGATCCGCTCCGAGGATGTCCAGAAGCATTTCCCGCAGGCCCCCGAGCTCGCGGCCGGCACGCTGCTTTACGCGCTGCACGCCGCCGACGGCACCCCGATCATGCTGACCGACAGCCGCGAGGCCGCGATCGCAAATGCCTGGAGCAACGAGCTCGAGGCAGTCAGCGTTCACTAGCGGTCTGGTTATCCGGCGTTGCCGGGCTGCCAGCGCTGATTCTGTCGACATGACCGCCGACGCCCCGCGGAAAGCGGGGCGTTTGGCATTCGGGCCACGGATCTCGGCGCAGCCGGGAATTGTGCAGCGCACCAAAGACAAGCCGCGCCGCGCAGGCGGAGCCGCGAATGCCGCCCGGACCTGCCGAAAGCGGCATGGTAACGCCTTTGTTAACTGGACTGCCCTAGGGAAATACGACACGATGCGGTAGCTTCTTTGGTGCGGCGCAACATGCCCGGATTGGCAAGAGCGCTGCACGGCGGGGGCGGCGCGGGACTTGTCTCGTGACTGGGGAGCGTTCTCCGTATGATTGGCATCGTCCGCATTGCGCTGCGGCGTCCATATACGTTCGTCGTGCTGGCCCTGCTGATCACGATCGTGGGCCCGCTTGCGGCGCTCCGCACGCCTGTCGACATTTTCCCCGACATCCGCATTCCGGTCATCGCGATCATCTGGAGCTATACGGGCCTGCAGCCCGAATCGATGGCCGGCCGCATCGTGACCCAGTCGCAACGCGGCCTCACCACGACCGTGAACGACATCGAGCACCTTGAAGCGACGTCCTACAACGGACTTGGCATCATCAAGGTGTTCTTCCAGCCCAACGTCGACATCCGCATTGCGAATGCGCAGGTCACGTCGGTGATGCAGACGCAGTTGAAGCAACTGCCGCCCGGCGCGACACCGCCGCTGATCCTGAACTACAACGCCTCGACGGTCCCGATCATTCAGCTTGCGCTTTCGGGTTCGGGCCTCTCCGAACAGCAACTGGCCGACATCGGACTGAACACCGTCCGCACGCCGCTGGTGACCGTGCCCGGCGCCGCGATCCCGTTCCCGTATGGCGGCAAGACGCGCCAGATCCAGATCGATCTCGACTCGACGGCGATGCAGGCGCGCGGCCTCTCGGGCCAGGACGTCGCCAACACGCTCGCCGCGCAGAACCTGATCACGCCGGTCGGGACGCAGAAGATCGGCACATTCGAATATGCGATCCAGCTCAACAACGCGCCGTCGGTGATCGCCGAACTCGGCGACCTGCCGATCAAGCAGGTCAACGGCGCGATGGTCTACGTGCGCGATGTCGCGGCCGTGCGCGACGGCAACCCACCGCAGCAGAACATCGTGCATGTCGAGGGCAACCGCTCGGTGCTGATGCAGGTGCTCAAGAACGGCTCGGTTTCGACGCTCGCAATCGTTGCCGGCATCAAGGACAAGGTCGAACAGCTCAAGGCCGTGATCCCGAGCAACCTCAATATCGCGCTGATCGGCGACCAGTCGCTGTTCATCAGCGCCGCGGTGAGCGGCGTCATCCATGAAGGCATCATCGCGGCGGCGCTGACCAGCCTGATGATCCTGATCTTCCTGGGAAGCTGGCGCTCCACCGTCATCATCGCAATCTCGATCCCGCTCTCCGTGCTTGGATCGATCGCGATCCTGGCCGCGCTCGGCGAGACGCTCAACATCATGACGCTCGGCGGCCTCGCGCTCGCGGTCGGCATCCTGGTCGACGACGCCACCGTGACGATCGAGAACATCAACTGGCATCTGGAACAGGGCAAGGAAGTCGAAACCGCCATCATGGATGGCGCGGCGCAGATCGTGACCCCGGCCTTCGTGTCGCTGCTCTGCATCTGCATCGTGTTCGTGCCGATGTTCTTCCTGGCCGGCGTCGCGCGTTTCCTGTTCGTGCCGATGGCCGAAGCCGTCATGGCGGCGATGGTCTGCTCGTTCATCCTGTCGCGCACGCTGGTGCCGACGATGGCGAATTATCTGCTGCGCAAGCATGCGCCGCACACCGACCTGCACGGGCTCGACCGCCCGCTACCGCCCGCGCGCAATCCGCTGGTGCGATTCCAGCGCGGCTTCGAGGCGCGTTTCGAGCGATTGCGGCTTGGCTATCGCGAGCTTCTGGAGATGGCGCTGAGCCGCCGTCCGGTCTTCGTAAGCGGATTTCTCATCCTTGTCGGCGCCTCGTTCGCGCTCGTTCCCTATCTCGGCCGCGATTTCTTCCCGTCGGTCGACGCGGGCCAGATCCTGATGCATGCACGCACACAGATCGGGACACGCGTGGAAGAGAGCGCCAATCAATTCGCCGAAATACAAAAGGCGATCCGCCAGATCATCCCGTCCGGCGAGCTTGCGACCGTAGTCGACAATATCGGCTTCCCGGTCAGCGGCATCAACGTGACGTACAACAACACCGGCACGATCGGCACCCACGACGGCGACATCCAGATCAAGCTTGCCGAGGGTCATAAGCCGACCGCCGACTACGTCCGCGCCTTGCGCGAAGAACTGCCGGCGCGGTTTCCCGGCGTGACGTTCTCGTTCCTGCCGGCCGACATCATCAGCCAGATCCTGAACTTCGGCGCACCCGCGCCGATCGATCTGCAGATCCGCGGCCCGAATCAGGCTGCGAACCTTGCCTATGCACAGGACCTGCTGCGCCGGTTGCGGCATGTTCCGGGCCTGGCCGATGCACGCGTCCAGCAGTCGAACAGCAACCCAAGCTTCGACGTCAATGTCGACCGCACGCGCGCGCAATATGTCGGCATCACCGAGCGCGACGTGACCAACAGCATGGTGGTGAACCTCGCCGGTTCGAGCCAGGTCGCGCCGACCTACTTCCTCAATCCGGAAAACGGCGTCTCTTACGCAATCGTCATGCAGACGCCGCAGTACCAGATCGACTCGCTCAATACCTTGCGCAACCTGCCGATCACGGCGAGCGGCGCACAATCGCAGACGCTCGGCGCCATCGCGGACATCAAGCGCACGGCGCGCAGCGCTGTGGTGTCGCAATACAACATCCAGACCATGGCGCAGATCTACGCCACGACCCAGGGGCGCGATCTCGGCGCGGTGGCGGACGATGTGCAGAAGATCGTTGATGAAACCAAGGGCAGCGTCCCGCAGGGCGCGCAGGTGGTTCTGCTGGGACAGGTTCGCACGATGAACAGCGCGTTCAGCGGGCTGCTGTTCGGCCTCCTCGGCGCAATCGTCCTGATCTATTTGCTGATCGTCGTGAACTTCCAGTCGTGGTCGGATCCGTTCGTCATCATCACGGCGCTGCCGGCCGCTCTGGCCGGCATCGTTTGGATGCTGTTTGCCACCGGCACGACGCTGTCGGTGCCGGCGCTCACCGGCGCGATCATGTGCATGGGTGTCGCGACCGCGAACAGCGTGCTCGTCATCTCGTTCGCCCGCGAGCGCCTCGCCGAACTCGGCGATCCTGTGCAGGCCGCGCTTGAAGCCGGCTTCGTGCGCTTCCGCCCGGTGCTGATGACCGCGCTCGCCATGATCATCGGCATGGCGCCGATGGCGCTCGGCCTTGGCGAGGGTGGCGAACAGAACGCGCCGCTCGGCCGCGCTGTCGTCGGTGGCCTCGTATTTGCAACCATCGCAACGCTGATATTTGTGCCTGTCGTCTTCAGCATGGTGCACAAACGCGAAGGCGAGAAGCTCGCCCCGGCGATCGGAGAACCACATGCCGCATGAGACCACCCCGCACGTTGAGATATCCGTGCCGGTACAGCCGGTTTTGACGCGCCGCGGGCTGCGCTTGACCGCCGTGGTGGCAGCCGTCGTGGCCGGCGCCGTGGTCGTGATGGGCATCACCACACGGCGGATGGCCGATGCGCGATTGAGCACATGGACCGAAAACCAGGCGGTTCCAACCGTCGCGGTCGCGCTGCCCGATGCGCGCGGCAAGCGCACCACGATTGATCTTCCGGGCCGGCTGGAGGCGTATTCGCAAGCGCAGCTCTACGCCCGCGTGTCCGGCTATCTGAAGGAATGGAAGGCCGACATCGGCACGCCGGTGAAAGCCGGGCAGCTTCTTGCCGAGATCGACGCACCCGACCTCGACCAGCAGATCATGCAGGCCGAGGCGGACCTCACCAGCGCGAAGGCCAATCTTACGCTCGCCGAGGCGACGCTGGAGCGCGGACAATCGCTCATCACGTCCGGCGCGGTGTCCAAGCAGACACTCGACCAGCGCGCCGCCGATGCCGAGAACCGCAGGGGCGTGCTCAAGTCCTCGCAGGCCAATCTGGATCGGCTGAAGGTGCTGGAGAAGTACAAGCGCATCACCGCGCCGTTCGATGGCCTCGTCACCACGCGCACGACCGATGTTGGCGCATTGATCAATGCCGGCTCCGGCGGCGGACCCGCGCTGTTCGTCGTCTCCGACACCTCCAAGCTGCGCGCCTATGTCAACGTGCCGCAGAACTACGTTCAGAACATCAAGGTCGGCACCAAGGCGCAGATCATTGCGCCGGAATATCCGGGGCGCTCGTTCGGCGCGACCGTGGAAGCCTCATCGCAGTCGATCGATCCGGCATCCGGCACCACACGGATGCTGCTCGTCGTCGACAACGCCAAGGGCGAACTGATGACCGGCGCTTTCGCCAATGTGCATCTGGAGCTGCCGAGCGCCGAGAACGCGATCAGCGTGCCGGCGAGCGCACTGATTTTCGATCAGAGCGGACTGCGCGTCGCGACGGTCGACGCGAGCGACCGCATCGTGCTCAAGAAGGTCACGATCGCACGCGATCTCGGGCGCGAGGTCGAGATCGGCACCGGGCTGATCGTGAGCGATCGTGTCGTTGCGAGCCCACCGGACGGCATCGCAGATGGCGATGCGGTTCGTATCGCCGGCAAGCCGAGTGCGCCGGGCAGCGCCGTGTCGAACCGCGCGCAGGGCAAACTTTAGAAATTTGATTTCATCGGCGTTCAAACGGCCTAACGAGCGGTGGCGCGAGCGCCTCGCTACTGCGTCGCTTCAAGCCCGAGCTTCTTGACCAGCGCACCCCACTTCTCCTGTTCGGCGCGGCGATAGACGCGCAAATCCTCGATCGCCGGCGTATCGAACGGGATCAACCCAATCGTCTCGATCTTCTGCTTGAGCTCGGGATCGGCGAGCGCGCGCTTCATTTCGGCGTGCAGCCGATCGACGATGTCCCGGGGGGTCTTCGCCGGCGCGAGCAGCATGTGCCACGACACCGCCTCGAAGCCGGGCGCGGGCGCCGCCTCGGCGAACGGCGGCACATCGGGCAGCAGCGGCAGCCTTGTTGCCGACGACACGGCGAGCGCGCGCAACTTCCCTTCCCGGATCAGCGGGATCGAGGCGCCGGCCTCCGCCCAGCCCATCGCCACATGCCCAGCCGCGATGTCCTGAATCGATTGCGGCGTTGCGCGGTAGGGCACATGGGTGATCTCCAGGCCGAACTGGTTCTTCATGTACTCCATCGAGAGATGCTGCGCGACGCCGGCGCCGGGCGAGGAGTAACTGAGCTTGCCTTGGTTCTGTTTGACGTAAGCGATCAGGTCGGGGACCGATTTCACCGGCAGATCCGGATTCACCACCAGAATGAACGGCGACTTCACGTAGAGCGAGATCGGCACGAAATCGCGCTCGGGATCGTAGGTCACCTGTTTGAACAGCGTCAGATTGATCGCCATCGCGGACGAGGTGGAGACCAGCAGCGTATGGCCGTCGGGCGCGGAATTCGCCACCGTATTGGCGGCGAGCATCAACGAGGCGCCGGGACGGTTCTCGACGATCACCGGCTTGCCTAAGGCTTGCGACAACTTGTCGGCATAGAGCCGCACCAGCACGTCCATGCCGCTGCCGGCCGCGAGCGACACCATGATGGTGACGGGCCGTTCGGGATAGTCGGCGCGAGCCGGCGCGGTTTGAGCCAGCACCAATCCCAGCACCAGAGCAACAGCACGTGTTGCGGCACGCAGCATCGCGGTCCTCCCCGAAAAATTATTCTTGGCGCGCGAACGCCGCCGGTCGATTTGCCGGTTTGCTACTGTCGCCAATCGGGTATGGGGAGTCTAGCGCTACGCGGCTTCCGAGGACGGCATTGCGAGCACGGCGTAGATCGCATCGGCGTCACGCGACAGGCGCAGCTTGGTCACCACGTCGCCCTCGCGCAGCAGCCGCGCGACGCGTGCCAGTGCCTTGAGGTGATCGGCGCCGGCCGTCTCGGGCGCGAGCAGCAGGAAGATCAGATCGACCGGCTGGCCGTCGAGCGCCTCGAAATCAATCGCGCGCTCGAGCCGCGCGAACAGGCCGACCAGCCTTTCCAGCTTGGGCAATTTACCGTGCGGGATCGCGATGCCGTTGCCGACGCCGGTGCTGCCGAGCTTCTCGCGCTGCATCAGGGTCTCGAAAATCAGTCGCTCGTTCTGGCCGGTCAGCTTGGCGGCGCGGCCGGAAAGCTCCTGGATCGCCTGCTTCTTCCCATTCACTTTGAGCGCCGGAATGATCGCGTTCGGCGTGACGAGATCGGTAAGCGGCATTGCAACCGGCCCGGTGTGAAAATGACTTGGCTGTTGAAAGGAAGGCGGCGGTTTACAGACACCGCCCGACCGCGTCAATGGGCAGAATCACGACCTCAACCTTTGGTTCCCGGCGGATCGATCCAGCCGACATGTCCATCCGGCCGCCGGTAAACCAGATTGATCCGGCCATGGTTCGCGTGGCGGAACACCACCACCGGGGCGCCGGTCATGTCGAGTTCCATCACGGCCTCGCTGACCGAAAACTGCTTCAGGGTCGTGGTCGATTCGGCGATGATGACCGGGTTAAATTCGGTCACCTCCTCGTCGTCATGGGTCGGCGACTCGATCACGTAGCTCGGCGCGTCGATCGTCGCCGCACCGTTGCCGTTGCTGCGTGCCGCATGGTGATCCTTGAGCCGGTGCTTGTAACGCCGCAGCCGCTTCTCGATCCGCATCGCGGCCTGATCGGCGCTCGCATAGGCGTCCGCCGCGTTGGCGTCGGCGTGCAGGGTCATGCCGGAATCAAGATGGATCGCGCATTCGGTGTGGAAGCCGAAGCCCTCCTTCTCGACCGTCACATGCCCGGAATATCCGCCGTCGAAATACTTGCTCAGTGCCTCCGCGATACGGGCGCTCATGCGCTCGCGCAGGGCATCGCCGATGTCGAGATTTTTTCCAGAGACGCGAAATGGCATCGTTTGCCTCCGCTTTCTCAAGGGCCGTGGAAGACTGGCCACCGTGAGACGATTCGCTTCGTTTTATCAGCGTTCTCTAGAAGCTAGGAAACGCCTATCCGCGATTCAACGCAACACAACATATTTCATTTGGCGTCACGATGCCGCGCCGGCCAGAGATTGCTTCTCGCGCCGCCGCTGCACCGACGACGGTATCCGCATAGCTTCACGGTATTTCGCGACGGTGCGCCTTGCGATGTCGACACCGGCCTCGCGCAGCCGCTCCACGATGGTGTCGTCCGACAACACCTCCTGCGCGCTTTCAGCATCGATGAGCTGCTTGATGCGATGACGCACCGCTTCGGCCGAATGCGCCTCGCCGCCGTCGGACGCATTGATCGACGACGTAAAGAAATATTTCAGCTCGAAGATGCCGCGGCTGGTCGCCATGTATTTGTTGGCGGTGACGCGCGAGACGGTCGACTCGTGCATGCCGATCGCATCGGCCACGGTCTTCAGATTAAGCGGGCGCAGGAACTGGACGCCGTGCGCGAAGAACGCATCCTGCTGGCGCACGATCTCGGTCGACACCTTGAGGATCGTCTTGGCGCGCTGATCGAGCGCGCGGATCAGCCAGGTAGCGGTCTGCAGGCAATCGGTCAGATAGGACTTGTCGTGATCGTTCTTCGCGGTCTTCGAGACCTGCGCGTGATAGGACTGGTTGACCAGAACTTTCGGCAGCGTGTCGGAATTCAGCTCGACCAGCCAGCCGCCGTCCGGACCTGTTCGCACATACACATCGGGCACGATCGGCTGCACCACCACGGAGCCGAACGCCAGACCGGGCTTGGGGTTGAGCCTGCGGATCTCGGCAACCATGTCGGCGATGTCGGCGTCGTCGACGCCGCAGATGCGGCGCAGGCTTGCAAAATCGCGCCGTGCCACGAGATCGAGATGCGCAACCAGCGCCTGCATGGCGGGATCGAAGCGGTCGCGCTCTTTGAGCTGGATCGCGAGGCATTCGCTCAAATTGCGCGCGCACACGCCGGGCGGATCGAAGCGCTGCACGATGGCGAGCACGGCCTCGACCTCGGCAAGCGGCGCGCCGAGCCGTTCGGCCACGGCTGCGGGGTCGCCGGTGAAGTAGCCGGACTCATCGACCAGATCGATCAGGTTCTTGCCGATGAGGCGGCGCACCGGATCGGAGATCGCAAGCCCGAGCTGGTCGGCCAGATGATCGGCGAGCGTCATCTCGGCCGACACGAAGGCCTCGAGATTGTAATCGCCGTCTTCGCGGCCGCCGGAACCGACCCCGCTCCATTCCGAATAGGAGGCAGGTTCACTCGGCGCCTGACGTTGCGGCGTCTCGGCCGAATCCGGGAACACGTTCTCGATCGGCGTATCGAACGAGTCCTCGATCGCCGCGGAGCCGGTCACCTCGCCCTTGGCCCAGTCGGCCTCCGGGGCTTCGCCATGGGTCTCCCCGTTGCCCGGTGCGCCAGCCTCACTGGCGGCGCCGGCCCCCTCAGGGCCTTCGCTGGTACGCTCCAGCAGCGGATTGCGCTCCAGCTCACCTTCCACATAGCTGACGAGATCGAGATTCGAGAGCTGCAGCAGCTTGATGGCCTGCATCAGCTGCGGCGTCATCACGAGCGCTTGGCTCTGTCGGAATTCGAGTCTTTGTGAAAGTGCCATGCTGCGGTGCAATATTGGTCCGGTTCTTGCTTACCCCTTTCTTGGACCGGTGTACACCTGTTCGTTCTACGTAGTTGCGGGCGATGTTAATAGCGGCGGTAACTCGGCCAGCCGCCTACATCCGGAACTCTTCGCCGAGATACAGCCGCCGGACTTCCGGGTCGTTGATGATGTCCTCGGCATTGCCCTCGCGCAGCACCTCACCCGAATAAATGATGTAGGCGCGGTCGGTCAGGCCCAGCGTCTCGCGAACATTATGGTCGGTGATGAGGACGCCGATGCCGCGTTCTTTCAGGTGGCGGACGAGGTCCTGGATATCCCCGACGGCGATCGGGTCGATGCCGGCGAACGGCTCGTCGAGCAGCATGTAGGCCGGACGTGTGGCCAGCGCGCGCGCGATTTCGGTGCGACGCCGCTCGCCGCCCGAAAGCGCGATCGACGGCGTCTTGCGCAGCCGCGTGATGTTGAATTCCTCGAGCAGCCGGTCGAGCTCCATCTCGCGCTTCTTCTTGCTCGGCTCGACGACTTCGAGCACGGCGCGGATATTGTCCTCGACATTCAGGCCGCGGAAAATCGAGGCTTCCTGCGGCAGATAGCCGATGCCAAGGCGCGCGCGCTGATACATCGGCAGATGCGTGATGTCGTGGTTTTCGAACTGGATCTTGCCCTGGTCTGCCGGGATCAGTCCGGTGATCATGTAGAACACCGTGGTCTTGCCGGCGCCGTTCGGCCCGAGCAATCCGACCGCCTCGCCGCGCCGCACCGCGAGGCTGACGCCCTTCACCACCATGCGCTTGCCGAAGCTTTTCTGCACGCCATGCACGGTCAGCACGCCAGCTTCGCCGACGACCGCCTTGAGACCATAGGCCGCGGGTCCCTGCGCAAAGACGCGGTCGAGCGCGCGCGCGGCTGGCGGCTCCGCGGGGCGATCGAATGCCCGGTCTACGGCGCGGCGTGGCGCGGGTGCGGCCCGCTGTGCGGGCGCTGCCCGCGGCGCGGGGGCTGCTCGCGGCGCGGCCGCCAGCGGGGCCGCGACCTCGTCGGGGAAGACATCATCGGGGAAGACATCATCGGCAAGCGGCTGCGCCGGCTCGTCGCGCCAGCTCTCGGGCGATTGCACGGATTGCCAGTCGAAATTGCGCTCGGCCGGCTTGCCGATCGGCTGGGCCACCGCGCGCTTGGTCGGTTTGCCGAGCGAGATCCGTTCGTTGGTCGAAAAATCCATCCGCTCGGTGCGCCCGTTCGCCATCGGTTCGTCGACCGGACCGAGGTCGATGCCCCACAGGTCGGACGCCGGAACGGATTGGGCCTTGGCGCGCCGCGATCCGGCGCCGCGAAATGGCTTGAGAATGTTCACGCCGTCAGGGCTCCCGGATCATTCGTGTGCCGCAGCGACCACGGGACTCGGCCACTCCGGCCGGAAATCCCGCAAGGCATTGAACGCACGTAGCTTTTGACGCCCGCGCGCAGCCAACCTAGGGCAGCGCCGTGGCCTTGGCAATCTGCCTTTTGCCACAGCAGTTTTGCCGGATTGTTTCCGCTCCGGTTCAGGTCGCGGGCTTTTTCGGCAGCATGTTCTGATTGATGCGAATCGGCGCGCCCGGCGCTGGCTTCGCCGCCGGGGGCGCCGGTTTTGCACTCTTCTGCCCCGCTGCTGCGGGCGCTGGTGCGGCAGGCGCTGGCGCGGCACCGGGCGCCGGAGCGCTCGGACTGAACATTCCCGTGACCGGCGAGCCTTTGCCGGCCGAATTCTTGCCGGATTCGACCGTCGTCACGCCGGTCGTCAGATTGACCACCATGCGCTCGCCGGTCAGCACGTTGGTCCCTTGGGTCACCACGACATTGCCGGTCAGCGTGATGTTGTTGGTCTTGATGTCGAACACACCCATCTCGCCCTTGGCGGTCTGATCTTTTTGCGTAACCAGAACGTCACCCCGGGCTTCGACGCGCTTGATCTGCTGACCGCCGCCGCCAAAGCCCGGCGTCGCCGCCTTCTGGGCGGTCGCGGCGGGGGCGGGGGCATTCTTTGCGGAAGGGGCGGGCGCCGCCGCGCCATCTTCATAGAATACCACCAAGCTTTTGCACTGGATCGTGGTGTCGCCCTGAGTCAGCTTGACGTCGCCGGCGAACGTCGCCTGGTGCTGCTTGTCGCGCACCTCGAGCGTCAACGACTCGATCTTCACCGGCTGGTCGCGGTTGATCTGGAAGCCCTGCATCGCGCCGGACGTCTGTTGCTGGCCCGGCTGCGGCGCCGGTTGCGCCGCTACTGCCAGACTGGCGGCGAGCGAGAAGCCGGCACCCATCACGACCGCGCGGCGGACCCATCGTGTCATTTCGCAGCCTCGCTGGTTTTCGCCGGATCGAGCGTGAGCACGACACCCCGGTTGAAGCGGATCACCGCACCCGACTCGATGATCTCCATGCCGTTGGAGGTCAGAAGCCCATTCGGCAGCGTCACCTCGACCGGCTGGTCGGATACGACATGGCCCTGCTTCATATCGACCGCCGCTTCGCGCAGCCTTGCGCTGTAGCCCTGGCCCGACGTCACGACGATCTGGTCACGCAGGACGATCTTGTCGCCTTTGGTGTTGTAGGTGCCGGCCTTGGCGCTCAGGTTCACGACGTCCTTGTCCTGCATTTCCATCTTGGCACGCAGATTTTGCAGCTCGATCATGTCGGGAGAAGCGATATCCTGTATGGCATTCTCGGCGGTCAACTCGTAGGCGCGCGAATCGCGGGTAAAACCCGCAATCTTCGGCAGCTGCATCGTGATCTTGCTGCCCTGTATCCCAAGATTGCCCGAGACGCCTGGAAGCTTGTCGAAAATCTGCATCGGCTTGAAATAGGTAACAAGCACGAGCGTGGTTAACCCAACGATAACCCCGAAC
>JBBWZU010000079.1:0-2762 GCA_039649225.1 Hyphomicrobiales bacterium
GCTTTCGCTCAAGACTTGCCGAAGAATCAATTCAAGGTCATCGGCCTCAACAGTCCGACGCCGGTATCGATCGTCGATGAACTGCCGTTCTGGCGCAAGACCATTCCCGAGGCGTCGAAGGGCGCGATCACCGCCGATGTCACGCCACTCGACCAGATGGGCATTGACGACAAGACGATGCTGCGGCTGTTGAAGCTCGGCGTGATGGATTTCGCCGGGTTGGACATTTCCAAGATGGCGGGCGACGACCCGCGCTTCGAGGCCTGCGACCTTGCCGGGCTGACGCTCGATCCCGACAAGGCGCGTGCGGCCTGCAACGCCTATCGCGACGTGATCGACCGGCAGATGCAGAAGAACTGGGGCGCCAAATTCCTGGCCTTCGGCGGCAACACGCCGCAGGTCTTCTGGTGCCGCGACGTGGTCAGCGGGCTTGAAGGCTTCAAGGGCAAAAAGATCCGCGTGTTCAACAACACGATGCGCGACTTCCTCGGCGGTCTCGGCGCGACCGCGGTGTCGATGGCGTTCGCCGAGGTCGTGCCGGCGCTGAACAACGGCGTTGTGGATTGTGCGGTGACCGGCAGCTTGTCGGGCAATACCGCCGGGTGGAACGAAGTGACGAAGTCGATCTACCCGATGTCGCTCGGCTGGAGCATCAACGTGCTGGCGGTCAATCTCGCGAGCTGGAACCGGCTTGACCCGAAGACGCAGGCCTTCCTGCTCGAGCAGATCAAGGCCTACGAAGACAAGATGTGGGCGACGATCAAGACGACGAACGCCGAAGCCGACAACTGCAATACCGGCAAGCAGCCCTGCACCATGGGCAAGCTTGCCAAGTCGACCATCGTGGCGGTGAAGCCCGAGGAGGCGGAGACGCACAAGAAGCTGGTCGAAGGCGCGGTCCTGGCAGGCTGGGCCAAGCGCTGCGGAGTCGAGTGCGCCAAAGAGTGGAACGACACCGTCGGCAAGGTGCTCGGCCTGAAGGCGCCGACACCATAGCCAGGACACGCATCAATCCGATCGTGGCGCAGCGCTGGCCGGGTCGCCGGCCATCCGCTTCGATCTGTATGTTGGATGGGGGCCGCCGATGGACCAGACGATGACGGGCGTGCGGCGCTTCGCCCAGTGGGGTCTCTGGTTCGGCGGCGCGCTTGTTCTTCTCGCTGCAGTGCTGATCGGCATCGATGTGCTGATGCGCAAATTCCTCGACCGCTCCATCGGCGGCGCCGACGAGCTTGCCGGCTATTCGCTCGCCATCGGGACGGCGTGGGGACTGGCGGCCGCGCTACTCGACCGCGCGCACATCCGCATCGACTCACTCTATGTGTTCTTCCCGCAGAAAATACGGTTAGCGCTCGATGCGCTCGCGCTCGTCCTTCTGGTCGGCTTCTTTGCCCTCGTCGCGTGGCATGGGCTCGGTGTCGTTTCGCAGTCGTGGACGTCGAGTTCGCGCAGCCAGTCCGCGCTGGAAACCCCGACCGTCATCCCGCAGGCGCTATGGATCGGCGGCCTCGCGGTGTTCGTCGTGATCGGCGTGCTGCTGCTGGTCCAGGCACTCAGGGCCGGCGCCTCCGGCGACCTGCGCGGCATGGCCAAGCTGATCAGCACGCGCTCGGCCGAAGAAGAGGTCGAGGACGAGATCCGCGACCTGAAGGATCGTCAGGTACGCGAAGGGGGCAATTGACGTGCTCGGAATTACGCTCCTGATCCTGATCGGCCTGCTCGCCCTTGCGGTGCCGGTCGCCGCCGGCCTCGGTGTTTTGGGGCTGGCGCTGTCGGCTATCTATTCGAAGTTGCCGCTGTCGCTCGCCATGGGCGAGATCGCCTGGGGCACCTCGAACAACTTCCTGCTGGTCGCGATCCCGTTCTTCGTGCTGCTCGGCGAAATCCTGCTGCGCTCCGGCATGGCCGAGCGCATGTACAATGCGCTGGTGCTGTGGGTGCCGTGGCTGCCCGGCGGCCTGATGCATTCAAACATCGCGGCCTGCGCGATGTTTGCCGCCACCTCCGGGTCGAGCGTTGCCACCGCGGCGACGATCGGCACCGTCGCGCTCGGCGAAGTGGAGAAGCGCGGCTATTCCGAGCGTCTGTTTCTCGGCACGATCGCGGCCGGCGGCACGCTCGGCATTCTCATCCCGCCATCGATCAACATGATCGTCTATGGCGTGCTGACCGAGACCTCCATTCCCAAGCTCTATCTGGCGGGTTTCATTCCCGGCATCATTCTGGCGAGCCTGTTCAGCCTGACCGTGCTCATCATCTGCGTCATTCGTCCGGCGCTCGGCGGCAAACCGACGGCGACGAGCTGGGCGCAGCGAATCGCGGCTCTCCCCGATCTGCTGCCCCCGCTGATCATCTTCCTCGCGGTGATCGGCTCGATCTATGCCGGCTGGGCGACGGCGACCGAGTCCGCCGCGCTTGGCGTGATCGCGGCAATCGGCATTGCGGCCTGGAACCGGCGGCTGACGCTGCGCACGCTGCTGAATGCCTTCGAAGGCACGATGCGCACCACCGCCATGATCATGGCGATCCTTCTTGCGGCGTATTTTCTCAACTTCGTCATCACGTCGATCGGCCTGACCGGCCAGGTGAACAGCTTCATCATGGGTCTCGGCCTCAGCAAGATCGAGCTTCTGATCGTCGTGGTGATCTTCTACTTCATCCTCGGCATGTTCATGGAAACGCTGTCGATGATGGTGGCAACCGTGCCGATCATCGCGCCGATCATGTTCAAGGCCGGCTACGATCCGGTCTGGTTCGGCATC
>JBBWZU010000085.1:0-2569 GCA_039649225.1 Hyphomicrobiales bacterium
CCGCAGGTGCAGACCTTCCAGGCGCAATGGAAGCGCAGAGTGAGAGTGGAGCGATGAAGGCCCATCATACTCCGTCATGCCCGGCCTTGTGCCGGGCATCCACGTCTTCCTTACTTTGGGCGGTCAAAGGCGTGGATGGCCGGGCATCAGGGCGTTACGCCCGTCTTCGAGGGGCTATGCCCGGCCATGACGAAGTGAGGAGCCCATGACCGCCCGCGAAACTCTCTTCGCCTCGATCCGCCAATCGCTCGGCGTCACCGGCAACGAGCTGGAGCGGCGCGCGGCGGTCGAGAACCGTCTCGCGAACCATCCGCGCGGCGTCATTCCGGCACGCGGGCAACTCCCGCCGCAGGCGCGCGCGAAACTGTTTGCCGAAATGGTCGAGGCGGCGGCCGGCACGGTGGCGCTGCTGCCGAACGCCGCCGGCGTGCCCGCCGCCGTCTCGGCGTTCCTGCGCTCGCAAAACCTGCCGATGCAAATTCGTTGCGGCGATGATCCGCGCCTCGCGGCGCTGCCATGGGGTGAGCAGCGCACGCTGGACGTGACAACGGGCGCCTCGGACGGCCATCAGCTCGCTTCGGTGAGCCATGCTTTCGGCGGCATCGCCGAGACCGGCACGCTGGTGATGATGTCCGGTCCGGACAATCCGACCACGCTCAATTTCCTGCCTGACACCCACATCGTGGTGGTCGCCGCCAAGGACATCGCGGGCGATTACGAGACCGTATGGGAGCGCGTGCGGGAAAAATTCGGCATCGCGGCGCTGCCACGCGCCATCAACATGATCACCGGCCCATCGCGCTCGGCCGATATCGGGCAGATCCTGATCCTCGGCGCGCACGGCCCGCGCCGGCTGCATGTGCTGGTGGTGGGGGAGGCGTGACGATGACCGATACCAACGACCGCTATGTCAAGACCGGGGTCTTTCTCGCGCCCTTTCATGCGCTGCGCGAAAATCCGTTGCTTGCGCTCGAGCGCGACATGGATCTGCTGATTCATCTCGATCGGCTGAATTACCACGAAGCCTGGATCGGCGAGCATCACTCGGGCGGCTACGAGATCATCGCCAGTCCGGAATTGTTCATCGCATCCGCCGCGGAGCGCACGCGCCATATCCGGCTCGGCACCGGCGTGGTGTCGCTGCCCTATCACAATCCGTTCACGCTGGCGGGCCGCATGACGCAGCTCGATTACCAGACGCGCGGGCGCGCCATGTTCGGCGTCGGCCCAGGTTCGCTGGTCTACGACGCCGACAAGATGGGGCTGGCGGCGGCCGACCAGCGGCGCAAGCTCGATGAGGCGCTCGACGTCATCATGGAGCTGATGCAGGGCCGGATGGTGACCAAGAAGACCGACTGGTTCGATCTGCGCGAGGCGCGCCTCCAGCTCTCCGGCTATTCGCAGCCGATGATGGAGATGGCGGTGGCCTCGGCGCGCTCGCCGACCGGCGCGGTGCAGGCCGGCAAGCACGGCATCGGCATGCTCTCGCTCGGCGGCACGTCCGACGATGCGCTCAAGGCGCACGCCAGCAACTGGGGCGTCTACGAGGAGAGCGCGCGACAGAACGGCAAGACGCCGGATCGCCGCAAATGGCGCATCGTCACCTTCGCGCACGTCGCCGAGACGCGCGAGCAGGCCCGCGCGGACGTGAAATTCGGGCTTGACGATTTCAAGCGCTACTTCGCCGAAGTCGCGACCTTCCCGATCGTCCCGTCCGACGTCACAGGTGATCCGGCCGACTATCTGACGTCGAGCGGCATTGCCTGCATCGGCACGCCCGAGGACTGTGTGCGCCATTTCGAACGGCTGTGGCTGGGTTCGAACGGCGGTCTCGGCGGCATCCTGCTGCTCGCGCATAACTGGGCGGACTGGGAGGCGACGAAGCGCTCCTACGAGCTGATGGCGCGCTACGTGCACCCGCACTTCCAGCGCAATGCCAATGCGCTGCGCGACTTCAGCTATGACGATGCGAAGGGGAAGTACGCGACCGCGGGCGCGCAGATGAAAAGCGCCGTGCAGGCCGCGATCGACAAGCACGCGGCGCGCAAGGCGTAAAGTCCGGCGCCAACGCGCTGCGGCGAGGTTCGCCCTGCGCGCTCATCCGGCGCGCGTTAAGGCTTCAAGGTCAGGTTAAACCTGTTCAGCGTTCCTGCGATCGCAAAATCTGCCAATGAAAGCACGCCGCGGCGATGATCCGCGCCTCGCGGCGCTGCCGTGGGGTGAGCAGCGCACGCTGGAAGTGACAACGGGCGCGTCGGACGCCCATCAGCTCGCTTCGGCGAGCCAGGTCTTCGGCGGCATCGCCGAGACCGGCGCGCTGGTTCTCGCCTCGGGACCGGACAATCCGACTACGCTCAATTTCCTGCCCGACGCTCGCATCGTGGTGGTCGCCGCAGTGGACATCGCTGCGCTGCCGCGCCCCATCAACATGATCACTGGTCCCTCGCGTTCCGCCGATATCGATCAGATCTTGATTCTCGGTGCGCATGGCTCAAGTGCTCGCATGTGCAGGTGGTGGGTGAAGCTTCGCAAGGCCGAGCGCAGCAAAATCGCGCACCCGTCTGAATAC
>JBBWZU010000088.1:0-5608 GCA_039649225.1 Hyphomicrobiales bacterium
TTTGGAGGTGAGACATGACCGTCCGGGTCGCCATCAACGGTTTTGGCCGCATCGGCCGCAACATCCTGCGCGCCATCGCCGAGTCCGGCCGCCGGGACATCGAGGTCGTCGGCATCAACGATCTCGGCCCGGTCGAAACCAATGCGCACCTCCTGCGCTATGACTCGGTGCATGGCCGCTTCCCCGGCACCGTGACGGTTGAGGGCGACTCGATCAGCCTCGGCAACGGCAAAATCAAAGTCACCGCCGTCAAGGACCCCTCGACGCTTCCCTGGAAGGACCTCGGCGTCGACATCGCGCTCGAATGCACTGGCATCTTCACTACGAAGGACAAAGCCTCCGCGCACCTGACCGCCGGCGCCAAGCGCGTGCTGGTCTCGGCTCCGGCCGACGGCGCCGACATGACGGTCGTCTACGGCGTCAACCACGACAAGCTGACCAAGGAGCACACGGTCGTTTCGAACGCCTCCTGCACCACCAACTGCCTGGCGCCGGTCGCCAAGGTGCTCAACGACGCGGTCGGTATCGAGACCGGCTTCATGACCACGATCCATGCCTATACGGGCGACCAGCCAACGCTCGACACCATGCACAAGGATCTCTATCGCGGCCGCGCGGCGGCGCTCTCGATGATCCCGACCTCGACAGGTGCCGCGAAGGCCATCGGCCTCGTGCTGCCCGAGCTCAAAGGCAAGCTCGACGGCGTTTCGATCCGCGTGCCGACGCCGAATGTTTCGGTCATCGATCTCAAGATCGTCGCCAAGAAGGCGACCACCAAGGAAGAGATCAACGACGCGATGAAGCGCGCCTCCGAGCAGCAGCTCAAGGGCATCCTCGGCTATACCAACGATCCGAACGTCTCGATCGACTTCAACCACGACCCGCATTCGTCCACGTTCCACATGGACCAGACCAAGGTGATGAACGGCACGCTGGTGCGCGTGATGGCTTGGTACGACAACGAATGGGGCTTCTCCAACCGCATGGCGGATACCGCCGTCGCGATGGGAAAGCTGATCTGATAACCCGCCTCGTCCTTCGAGGCTGATCTCCTGAGCCCTCATCCTGAGGAGCCGAGCGCAGCGAGGCGTCTCGAAGGATGGCGCGAGACGCAGGACTATCATGGCCAACTTCCGCACCCTCGATTCCGCTGACGTCTCCGGCAAGCGCGTGCTCGTGCGCGTCGACCTCAACGTTCCGATGGACAACGGCAAGGTCACCGACGCGACCCGCATCGAACGCGTCGCGCCGACCATCACGGAAATCGCCGCCAAAGGCGGCAAGGTCATCCTGCTGGCGCATTTCGGACGTCCGAAGGGCCGCGACCTGAAAGAGTCGCTCAAGCCGGTCGCCGCCGAAGTCGCACGCGTGCTCAAGCGGCGCGTCGGCTTTGCGGATGACTGCGTCGGCGATGCCGCCGAGAGCGCGATTCATGCCATGAAGAACGGCGACATTCTTCTCCTGGAAAACACCCGGTTCCACAAAGAAGAAGAAAAAAACGATCCGGCATTCGTTGAGAAGCTGGCAAAGCTCGGCGACATTTTCGTCAACGACGCCTTCTCGGCCGCGCATCGCGCGCACGCCACGACCGAGGGTCTTGCCCACAAGCTTCCTGCCTATGCGGGCCGCACCATGCAGGCCGAGCTGGAAGCGCTCGGCAAGGCGCTCGATCATCCGCAGCGCCCGGTGATCGCCATCGTGGGTGGCGCCAAGGTGTCCACCAAGCTCGACCTTTTGGAAAATCTGATCGCCAAGGTTCAGGCGCTGGTGATCGGCGGCGCGATGGCGAACACATTCCTGCATGCGCTGGGCCTGAAGCTTGGCAAGTCGCTCGCCGAGAGAGACATGGCCGAGACGGCGCGGCGCATCATCTCCAAGGCGGAGGCCGTCAACTGCGCGATCCTGCTCCCGATCGACGGCATCGTGGCGTTTCACTTCCAGGCGGGCGCGCCCTCGCACGCCTATGGGCTTGATGCGATTCCAGCCGACGGCATGGTGCTCGACATCGGCCCGCAGTCGATCGAGCGCGTGAAGGCGGCGATCGATGATGCCGCAACGCTGGTGTGGAACGGGCCGGTCGGCGCATTCGAGATGCAGCCTTTCGATATCGGCACCGTCACGCTCGCACGCCATGCGGCGGAGCGCACCAAGGCCGGCAAGCTCGTCTCGGTCGCCGGCGGCGGCGACACCGTCGCGGCGCTCAATGCCGCGGGTGTGGCCGACAAGTTCACCTACGTCTCCACGGCGGGCGGTGCGTTCCTCGAGTGGCTGGAGGGACGCAAATTGCCGGGCGTCGAGGCGCTCAGAGGCTAAAGCTACACCGGCGGCTTCATCAGCCCCGCGGAGGTGAGCGCCTTGGTGATGATCGACATCACGTCGATCTGCCCGCTGCGCGTACCCTCGTATTTCGGTTTCCCGCGCGCGGACTTTGCGTCGAGAATCTCCACCTTCTCGTCAGGAATGATCTCGACGCGATCATCCGGCACGAGAGATGCGCGCGCGGTGTCCTGCGCTTCGTTCACGTCTTTGGCCGCTTTCGCCAGCACCTTGCCGGTCAGTCCGAAGAACTTGGCGATGTGATAGGACGACGAGATTCCAGCCTCGAGCAGGAAGGGACCGACATCGCCATAAGCTTGATCCGATGACCCGGTGGCGAGCGGCGTGCCATGCCCCATCCCGGTGATGGTATAGGATTCGATCACGTCGGCACCGTCGCGGCGCCAGATCTGCCGCCGATAGCCATCGACCATCTCGGTTTTGGGATCGGACGCAATGCCGTGCACATTGGTCCATTGCTGCACGATGCTGTCCGCGTTGATCGGCTTCACGGTCGCGTCGAGATCGCCATGCCACACCGAGACGCGCGGCCACGGGCCGCGATGCGTTGACGCATGGCGCACCTCGTCGCCCCATTCCTGCGGCGAACGCACGCGCCCCTGGAACATGCTTTCGAACGCCTGCTGCACGTTGCCGGCTGTGCCGTAGGGCAGCCCCGCGATGATCGCTCCGGCTGCGAACACCTCCGGATAGGCGGCGAGCATCGCCGAGGTCATTCCGCCGCCCGCCGACAGGCCCGTGATGAAAATACGGCTGCGGTCGATTCCATGATCCGCAATCATCTGCTCGACCATCTGGCGGATGGACAGCGCTTCACCGCGATCGCGCGCGGTATCTGCCTCAAGGAACCAGTTGAAGCAGGTCTTCGGATTGTTCGCGGGCGTCTGCTCGGGCAGCAGCAGCGCGAAGCCGTAGCGATCGGCCAAGGTCGACCAGCCGGCACCAAGGTCATAGCCCGCGGCCGATTGGGTACAGCCGTGCAGCACCACAACAAGCGCGCGATACGATGCAAATTTCGCCGGGACGTAAGTGAACATCCGCAGCGCGCCGGGATTAGACCCAAAAGCGGTCACCTGCCGGAGATGATCCGGAAGGGCGGGCGCATGGTCGCGGCGCGCCCGCGGACCGGCGACGGTCTGCAAGGTTGCCGCCCATTGGCGGCGGTAGCGGGCGAGCGAGGCGATCGTTTTTCCCAGTGTGCGCACCGAGTTCTCCTTGTTCCGACGCTACCTAACGCCCAGCCAATGCGAAGGTTGCTGCGACGCAACGAGAATGTTGCATTGCAGCATATAGCGTCGAAATTGGGGATTTCCACACTTGATAGCCGGCGGAACCCTTAACGGACGCCATCATTGCGGGAAGGGATAGTCAGCGCGTTTCGGCTTGGGCTATGAGAGGCGTCGAAAGTTAGGTTTTCAGCATTAAGAAGCAAGGAGGGGGACTGATGAACCTCACAGAACTCAATCGGGTCGCCGAACACATGGTCGCGCCGGGGCGTGGAATTCTCGCCGCCGACGAGTCCTCGGGCACGATCAAGAAGCGATTCGACACAATCGGCGTCGAAAACACCGAGAACAACCGCCGCGACTATCGCGAGCTGATGTTCCGCACCAGCGAGGCGATGTCGAAATACATTTCCGGCGTCATCCTCTATGACGAAACGATCCGCCAGAACGCCAAGGACGGCACGCCGCTGATCAAGCTGATCACGGCAGCCGGGGCGGTGCCGGGCATCAAGGTGGACGCGGGCGCCAAACCGCTGCCGTTCTGTCCCGGCGAGACCGTCACCGAAGGCCTCGATGGCCTGCGCGAGCGCTTGATCGAATACCGCAAGCTCGGCGCCAAGTTCGCCAAATGGCGCGCCGTCATCGAGGTCGGCGCGGCGATTCCGAGCTACTCCTGCATCAAGGCGAACGCGCATGCGCTCGCGCGCTATGCTGCGCTGTGCCAGGAGCAGGAGATCGTCCCGATCGTCGAGCCGGAAATTCTGATGGATGGCGATCACGACATCGATCGCTGCTATTCGGCAAGCGAGTGGGCGCTCAAGGCGACGTTCGAGGAACTCTACTACAACCGCGTCGCGCTCGAGGGCATCGTGCTCAAGCCCAACATGGCGATCCCGGGCAAGAAGTCCCCCCGCAAGGCCTCGGTGGAGGAAGTCGCCGAGAAGACCGTGCGCCTGCTCAAGGCCTGCGTGCCTGGTGCCGTTCCGGGTATCGCCTTCCTCTCCGGCGGCCAGTCGGACGAAGAGGCAACCGCGCATCTCGACGCGATGAACAAGCTCGGGCCGCTGCCCTGGAAGCTCACCTTCTCGTATGGCCGCGCCCTGCAGGCGGCTCCGCAGAAGGCCTGGGGCGGCAAGTCCGAGAACGTCGCGGCCGCGCAGCGCGCTTTTGCCCATCGCGCCAGGATGAACAGCCTCGCGGCGCTCGGCCAATGGAAGCAGGATCTGGAAAAGAAAGCGGCTTAACCTTTTTGCCGCATTCTGCACGGCGATGGGCCATGATCGCCGCCATTCCGCCAGAATAGGCCGCCATGCGGATAGCATGGGGACCAGCCAGACAACCGTGCCGCCGCGCGAACCCGCGCGGCTGTACCTTGTGACGCCGCCGATCGGCGATGCGGGCGCCGTCGCCGACGGCCTCGCGGACGCGCTCAATGCCGCCGACATCGCGGCCGTGCTGGTTCGGCTCGGCGCGGGCGACGAGCGTACCCAGATCGAACGCGTGAAGGCGCTGCGCATCCTGATCCAGAGCAATGGAGCGGCCCTGCTGCTCGACGGCCGGCCCGAGCTTGTCGTGTCCACCGAGGCCGATGGCGCGCATCTCATCGGCACCACGGCGTTCCAGGCCAGCGCGGGCGCGCTGAAGCCAAAATTCATCGCCGGATGTGGCGGCCTTGCCACACGCCATGATGCGATGGAAGCCGCCGAAGCGGGCGCCGACTATGTGATGTTCGGCGAGCCGGGCAGCGACGGCCGCAAGCCCGCCTTCGATGCCTTACTGGAGCGCGTCGCCTGGTGGTCGGAGATTTTCCAGGTGCCGTGCGTGGCTTATGCGGACAGTCTGGACGAGACCGAAGCCTTGGCAAAGGCTGGCGCAGATTTCATCGCCATCGGCGAATCCATCTGGAGTGGCGGACGCAACGCGGTTGCGGCGGCAGCGCAACGTCTTGGCATTGCGGAGACCGTGCAATGAGATCCCGGCTGGCCCTCGGTGTCGCGATCGTGGCGCTGCTCGCCGGCGACACGCTCGCGCAGCCGATGCAGATC